>JAIDME010000171.1 GCA_029050705.1 Acetatifactor sp. | reverse complement strand
TGCCCGGGTCCGTAATAACCCGGATATGTCATATAAAAAGGAAGGGGCCCATTCCAGCCCCTTACCTTTTGTTCCGGCATCGGCTGCAACAATTTAGAGTGAAATTCCATATGCTTTCCTCGAAAAGAATCTTTTTTACAGCATATGCACATTCACATCCAATCGTTACTGTCCGCGCCCATCATCTTAATGCCTGTATACGTGCAACCGCCCTCTGAAGCGCGGTTTCCGCTCTCGCAAGGTCGGTTTCCGACGTCTTGCTCCGCAGTCTTTCCTCCGCCCGTTCCCTGGCCGCCTGTGCACGCTCCTCGTCAATTTCCTCCGGCCATTCGATAACTTCAGCCAGAATCGTCACACGCTCCGGAAGAATCTCGGCAAATCCCGCATGGAGTGCCGCTACCTTATCCCCCTCCGGCTCCGTGATGTCTAAAATTCCCGGCTTCACAATCACCGTCAGTGGTACATGTCCCGGCAGCACGCCGATTTCTCCCTCTGTCGTGTTGAATTCCACCATATTTACCTGATTCTCATAAAACAGTCTCTCAGGCGTAATGATGCGTAGAAGAAAGCTGTTACTGTCTGCCATTTTCAGCTACCTCCTGTTATTTGGACACTTTTGCAGTCACATCATCAATACTTCCCACATTCAGGAAATAACTTTCGGGAACATCATCATGCTTGCCTTCCAGAATCTCCCGGAAACCGCGAATCGTCTCATTGATCGGTACGTATTTTCCTTCCAGACCGGTAAACTGTCCTGCCACGAAGAAAGGCTGAGACAGGAACCTCTGTACCTTACGGGCACGGGACACCACCAGCTTATCCTCCTCTGACAGTTCATCCATACCAAGGATGGCAATAATATCCTGCAATTCCTTATATCTCTGCAGAATCTCCTGTACACCTCTTGCAGTTCTGTAATGCTCCTCTCCCACAATCCTGGGATCCAGAATACGTGATGTAGACTCCAGCGGATCCACTGCGGGATAAATACCCAGTTCAACAATCGAACGGGACAAAACGGTGGTTGCATCCAAGTGAGCAAACGTAGTTGCAGGTGCCGGGTCAGTCAGGTCATCCGCAGGGACATAAACCGCCTGAACGGATGTAATGGAACCGCTTCTTGTTGAAGTAATACGCTCCTGAAGCGCACCCATCTCCGTCTGCAGGGTAGGCTGATAACCCACCGCGGAAGGCATACGTCCAAGCAGTGCGGACACTTCACTACCCGCCTGGGTGAAACGGAAGATGTTGTCAATGAAGAGCAGCACATCCTTTCCGCCCTTGTCACGGAAATACTCTGCCATCGTCAGACCGGTCAGACCCACTCGCATTCTCGCTCCGGGGGGCTCATTCATCTGTCCGAACACCATGGTAGTCTTTTCAATAACGCCGGACTCCGTCATTTCATGGTAGAGGTCATTGCCCTCACGGGTACGTTCCCCTACACCGGTAAATACGGAATAACCGCCGTGCTCTGTAGCGATATTACGTATCAGCTCCTGAATCAGAACCGTCTTTCCCACACCGGCACCGCCGAACAGGCCAATCTTACCACCCTTCTGATAAGGACAGAGCAAATCCACCACCTTAATACCGGTCTCCAGCAGTTCTGTCTCTGTGGACTGCTCCTCAAACTTGGGAGCAGGTCTGTGAATCGGTTCATAGGTCACTCCCTCCGGAGCAGGCTTGTTGTCTATAGGCTGCCCCAAGACGTTAAAGATACGTCCCAGAGTATTCTCGCCCACCGGAACGGAGATGGGAGCGCCCGTGGCAATCGCATCCATACCTCTTACCAATCCGTCGGTGCTGCCCATTGCAATACATCTGACCGTATCATCACCCAGATGCTGGGATACTTCCACCGTCAGCTCACCGCCGTCTCTGGTAGGAATACGAATTGCTTCGTTAATCTCGGGGAGGCTTCCCTGGTCAAAGCGTATATCAAGGACTGCGCCCACGACCTGAGTAACCTTACCTCTGTTTTCTCCTGCCATTTTTTACCTCTTTTCTGCCGGGCTTATCCTATTGCCTCCGCACCGGCGATAATTTCTGTCAGTTCCTGTGTAATAGAGCCCTGACGAGCCCTGTTATACTTCAGCGTCAAATCGCTTATCATTTCTTCCGCATTGCTGGTAGCGTTATCCATCGCCTGCATACGCGCACCGTTCTCGCTGGCCACAGCCTCCATCAGCGCACCATAGATCAGACTTGTCACATACTTGGGAATGATCATGTCGAGCGCTTCCACGTCCTCCGGCTCAAAATTCATGATGGCGGATGCACCGCCTTCCTTCTCACCGGATTCCCCCGAAATCTCCACGGGCAGCAGCTTCAACAAAGTGGGTACATGGCTCACCGTATTTTTAAAAGCGGTGTATGCCAGATAAATCTCACCTATCTCACCGTCTGCATACGATTTAAGGAGTTCCTCCGAAACTCCCATCGCGTCCGTGTAGGCAGGACTTTCCACAATATCATTGTTGCACGCCTTCACTTCGTATCCATGTCTCAGAAAGGTCTCGCGTCCTTTACTTCCGATAGTGTACACCACCAGGTCTTCCCTGGTCCACTCCGGATGTCTGGTAACCAGCTTTTCCACATTGGAATTGTAGCCGCCCGCCAGACCTCTGTTGCCGGTGATGACAATGACAGCCTTCTTCCGTGAATCTCCGGGAGTCAGATACCTGTGTTCCACATGTCCCACGCGCTTTAAGATACTGTTCACCGTGTCGTACATACAGTTGAAATATTCCTTGGAACGCTCCGCATTTGTCCTGGCACGCTGCAGCTTTACGGTGGACACCAGCTTCATCGCCTTTGTGATCTGCTGAGTGCCCTGAATACTGCTCTTTCGGCGCTTTATATCACGCATTGATGCCATATTACATATCTCCTTTTTATGCCCTGTCCGCTGCTGCCGCAAACGCCTTTATGAACTCGGTAAGCGCCTTCTTCAGCACTTCTTCCGTGGCTTCGGAAATCACCTTCTCAGAGGCGATATTTGCGGGAACCTCGGGATATTTTGTATCCAGGAACTCGAAGAACTCTGTCTCAAATCTGGTAATATCCTCCACCGGCACATCCAGCAGATACTTGTTGGTGACAGCGTAGATAATGATAACCTGATACTGGACAGGCATGGGCTTATACTGAGGCTGCTTTAATACCTCTTTTATTCTCTCGCCCTGCGCCAGCTTTTCCTTAGTATCATTATCCAGCTCGGAGCCAAACTGTGCAAAGGATGCAAGTTCTCTGTACTGCGCCAGCTCTGTACGGATAGGTGCCGCAATCTTCTTCATTGCTTTAATCTGTGCCGCGCCACCCACACGGGATACGGAAAGACCCGCATTGACAGCAGGACGGAATCCGGAGTTAAACATTTCCGTCTCCAGATAAATCTGCCCGTCTGTAATAGAGATGACGTTGGTAGGGATATATGCGGACACATCGCCCGCCTGGGTCTCAATGATAGGAAGCGCCGTCAGCGAGCCTCCGCCGTATTCTGCGCTCATTCTGGCCGCTCTCTCCAGCAGCCTGGAATGCAGATAGAACACATCACCGGGATATGCCTCACGCCCGGGCGGACGACGAAGCAGCAGGGAGAGTGTACGGTATGCGGTAGCATGCTTGCTCAGATCATCGTACACCACCAGCACATCCTGACCCTTCTCCATCCACTCCTCGCCGATTGCACAGCCGGAGTAGGGAGCAATGTACTGCAGCGGAGCAAGATCGCTGGCTGTGGATACCACTACGGTAGTATATGCCATAGCCCCGTGCTCCTCCAGGGTTTTCACAATATTGGCAATCGTAGAAGCCTTCTGGCCGATTGCCACATAGATACACTTTACGTTCTGGCCCTTCTGGTTGATGATCGTATCGATAGCGATAGCCGTCTTACCTGTCTGACGGTCTCCGATGATCAGCTCACGCTGGCCTCTGCCTATAGGAATCATGGCATCGATTGCCTTAATACCTGTCTGAAGCGGTGTGTCAACCGCCTGTCTGGTAATAACGCCGCTTGCCACACGCTCAATCTTGCGGTAGCTGTCTGTCTGAACGGGTCCCTTGCCGTCGATTGGCTGACCCAGCGAGTTCACAACACGTCCCAGCAGGGCATCGCCCACAGGAACCTCAACCACTCGCCCGGTAGTCTTGACAGTGTCACCTTCGTTAATGTTTTTCGCACTGCCGAGAAGAACCACGCCGACATTATCCTCTTCCAGATTCAGCACCATGCCGTATACTTCTCCGGGGAACTCAAGCAGCTCGCCCTGCATGGCTTTTTCCAGTCCATGGACACGGGCGATACCGTCTGCCACCTGAATAACAGTACCCACATCTGAAACATCCAGTGTGGACGCATACCGCTTAATCTGATCCTTGATAACTGAACTTATTTCTTCCGGTTTTAAATTCATGGATCTGTCGCACCTTTCTTCCAACCGGTTATCCCAGTTGGATTTGTAATAATTGTTTTGTCAAACTGTCCAACTTTGTGCGGATACTGCTATCCACAACTCTGTCGCCTATACGGATGACCATTCCCCCGATGAGGGAAGCATCCGTGTTGAAATACATTTCCATCTCTTTGTATCCGCTGGTCTCAAGCAGCTTCGATTCGACTGCGGACTTCTGGGTATCTGAAAGTTCCTGGGCGGTAGTCACATGGGCAATGCCAATCTTTTTCTGCTCCTTCACCTTATCGGTAAAGTAATCGAAAACCGCCGGCAAATCCCGATAGCGCTCCTTGGAAACAATAATCTCCAGAAAATTTACCAGTTCTTCACTGACACGCCCTCTGAAAACCGTATCTACTACCTGCAGCTTCTCCTGCTTCGGAATTCCCGGGTGTTTCATCAGCTCGTCAAACCGGGGATTGTCCGCAAGTATCTTCCTGACTGCGCATATCTCCTCCAGAATCTCTCCAGCCCTGTCCTCGCCGGATTCCATAGCCGCTTCGAACAAGGCTTCACCATATGTCTTGGATACTAACTTAGCCATGTCTTATCACCTATTTCCTTTAAGGTTTCATCAATCAGCTGGCTTTGCACGGTAGTGTCAATGGATGCAGACACAACCTTTCCGGCCATGATAGCTGCAACTGCAACAATCTCCCGCTTTACTTCATCGGAAATCTTCTGCTTCTCAAGCTCGGCCTCCGTCTTTGCCCGCTCCAGAATGCGTGCCGCCTCTTCCTTCGCCTGAGCAATAATCTGATTCTCGTTGTTCAGTGCCTTCTTCCGGGCTTCGCTCAGGATGCCTTCCGCCTCCTTGTCGATTTCCTTCAGCCTGCTCTCATATTCTTCCTTCAGGCGTCCTGCCTCGTCCATGTCCTGTTTCGCCGTCTCCAGCTCAGTGCGTATTTTCTCCTTACGGCTGTTCAGCATCTTCCTCGCCGGATCGAACAGAAAATAGCTCATGATAAGGAACAGCGCAAACATCGCTATAATGAGCAGGCAGGCATCAGCAATCAGCTGCCAGTCCAGATCGAACAGTCTTGACAGCGACGGGCTCTCTGTTAAAAGTATCATCCTCTGCCTCCTTTCTGCCTTTTATAAGCTTAACGGTATGCCGCCAGCTTTAAGGCAGAAGGGGCTTCAGGAATAACAGAAGGAACGCGATCAACAGACCATACAGACCTGTGGTCTCGGCAACTGCCTGACCCAACAGCATCATGGTTCTGATCTGTGACTGTGCACCGGGGTTACGTCCTACTGCTGCAGCAGCATGCCCTGCTGCGATACCCTGTCCGATACCAGGTCCGATACCGGCGATAACCGCCAGACCTGCACCGATTGCCGAGCAACCTAAAATAAAGTTTTCATTGAAGTCCATTCTTTTTTCCTCCTAAAATTTTGTAAAGATTTAAAAATTTAAAATCACGTAAGTGATTTTTCAAAGACGAAACTTAGAATTTGTTATGCTTTGTCCTTTAAAGCATTACAAATTCTTTTCGTCTTATTAGCGGCGCGTCCCATCACCTATCTCATTTGCGACGTAGGTCATGGTCAGCATACAAAATACATACGTTTGAATTGCTCCTGAGAACAAATCAAAATACACATGCAGCGCAGCCGGCCACAGAGTAGCAAACCAGCCCAGCAGACCGTACACCAGCGCCATCATCGCCGTTCCCGACAGGACGTTGGCAAACAGACGCAAGGATAACGAAACCGGTACAGCCAGGTTACTGATAATGTTGATCGGAACCCAGATTGGCAGCCATTTGGGAAGAGGAGAACAATAATCTTCCCAGATTGTCAGCGGTTTCTGATATTTCCATTTGTTGATGCGAATCAGCATAAAGGTAATCAGGGCAAGCGGCAGTGTCACTCCGTAATCCGCAGTAGGCGGACGCAGACCCAGAAGACCCGATATGTTGCTGACCAGAATAAAGATAAATACGGTACCAATGTAATTATAGTATTTCGGCGCCGATGCCTCCATAGAG
>JAIDME010000170.1 GCA_029050705.1 Acetatifactor sp. | reverse complement strand
TTTGAGAATGCAGGCGCAACGCTTTCCGGCGTCGAGACTGCGTACAGGGTATTGAAGAAACGTGGAAAAATTAAGGAGGATTATAAATTTATTACCTTTGGCGGCGACGGCGGAACCTATGACATCGGCTTTCAGTCCCTGTCGGGCGCTATGGAGCGCGGACATGACATGGTATATGTATGTTATGACAATGGCGCTTATATGAACACCGGAACACAGCGTTCTTCCGCAACCCCTCAGTTTGCGGATACTACCACCACGCCGGCCGGCAAGGTGTCCAACGGTAAGGTACAGATCAGGAAGGATCTGGCGGCGATCATGGCGGAACACCATATCCCCTATGTCGGACAGACCACATTTACAAATAACTTTAAGGATCTGCACACAAAGGCGGAAAAAGCAATTTACACGCCGGGCGCCGCTTTCCTGAATGTCCTTGCCCCCTGTCCGAGAGGCTGGGGATATGAACCTTCAGACCTTATGGACATTTGCAAGGCGGCAATTGATACCTGTTACTGGCCGCTGTATGAGGTAGCAGACGGAAAGTGGATTTTAAGCTATGAGCCCAAGGTGAAGCTGCCCATTGAAGATTTCCTGCGCTCCCAGCGCCGCTTCCGCCACCTGTTCAAGCCCGGAAACGAAGAGCTGATTGCAGCGCTTCAGCTGGAAGTGGACAGACGATGGGAAGAGCTGCAGGTAAGGTGCAGCAGGTAAAGGAAACTCAAAGGACTTTCCGAAATACTTCGGGAAGTCCTTTCAAACAGCTCTTTCAAGAGGCATCACTTACTCTAAGCAGTCTCATGCAAAGTTTCTCTTATAAAGCGCCCTCTTCTCCCAATATTCACGAACAGCCTGAAATCCACCATCATTGTTGACTATCACGATAGCACCTTCATACCCCTCGCCAATTAACTGGCCAAATTTTGACAATTCCCATTCCCCTAAATACCAGAAATTAAAATCAGATGAACTGCCCTCATTACTTATATGTTATTTAGCAATTATGTGCATCAAAATTTTATAAAACTCATCTTTCGCATATTTTTCCATAAATGGGCTATGTCCACATTTCTCTAAAACATAAGTTTCACACAAAACCCCATTTTCTTGTAGTGGAATTGTTACCCCTTTTACCGGATGAGGGTCAACTTGCCCTTGTATTAAATATATTTTGCTCTTAATATTCTTAAAGGATGCCAGTAATTTCCCGCTTGTTCTTAGCTTAGCTGCTTCACTCCACACCTTATTATGCATTTCACTATCTGTTTTATCTGCCTTATGTTCTTCTCTGCTTTCAAGACAATAATTATCTGATTTTTCAAATATGTTCGGAATTTTCTCCATATCCTCATCTGTTGCTTGATTGTCAATCAGCCTTTGAAATATTGCACCATCTTCTTCAGATAAATTTTGAAATCTACGAGTACCTATTTCCGAAACATATTTATCTTCCAGCGGACCACTGCCAATTAAAATTACATGTTTAATCAGCTCCGGATATTTTTCTGCAAAAAGCGCTACTAGCCACGCCCCCCAGGAATGCCCAACCAAAGTTACTTTATCACTGCAATTTTCTTTGATCTGAATATACAATTCTTCTATAAGTTCGGCTATGGAGTATTTTGATTGTAAAGCTTCAATAACACCAATTTGCGATAATTCCGCCAATTCTTGTGCAAATCCTTTTAATGACCCTATTGCTCCGGGACCACCATGAACCAAAACTATTTTATAAGGTGCTTTACCATATAGTCGTACCATTTCTATTCACCCTCCCATCAGAATGTTATAATCCGGTCTATTTCTCCAACTATACCACTTCCACACACCATTTACCACCGTAAAATATATGACGCAGCGGCAAAGAATAAATTTAAATGAATTTCTCGCGGAAGTAAACAAATGAAAGGGCGGCAAAACCGCCCTTTCACCACCTGTCACGAGCACAACCGTTCCTCCACCTTCCTGTATCTCGCACCATCCAGGATTTTCTTCAGGCAAGAAAAAGGATCCAGTTCATTAGAGAGAACCATATTGCAGATATTGACGGAAAATCCGCTGACAAGCCCTACACCAAGCTCATTTTCCCGCACCGGTATCACATTTGTCCTGCTGTTCACATTCCAGAACACCAGCCTGGGCATTTGATAGCCACGGAGTGCGAAACGCTTCTTTATGGTTTTAAACAGAGTATCTGTATCGTTGCCCCACACTGCCCTGTCAAATTCCATGTCCGAGATGATCAGAATCGTCTGGGGAAGTTCATTCTGCGTTAAATGGTTCTGTACTGCTGTCTGCAATACCAACTCAAAGGTGGCTTCGATATTGGTATTGGTACAGTCATTATGAGAAAACGCCAGTTCCAGCTTCTCCCGCAATGTCCTGCATTGAGACAGATCCACGTACTTCGGTCTGTTGGAAAAGGTAATGAACCTGTTATGGTACGCGCCTTTCATGCGCTCGGCGAAATAAATGCCGAGGGCATTGGAAACATGAAGCGCTGTAACGCTTCCGGAACCCACCGAACACATCATACTGCCGGATCCGTCCACCACACAGAGCACATTTCGGGCCTCCGCTGCCGGATCGGGCAGATTCTTCCACAGCGCCTCCAGCGCCGCATCCTCCTCGCCGGTCCTTATATTCCAGCCACGATATGAAGTGTATCTGGATACAATATCATGGGGCATCAATACATCCGCATGCATCACCGCCTCGTTGTTCCGTACACGCTCCAGATAATCCTTCCTGCGTGCTTCATCATGACGCAGAAATGCCTTGCGGTAAACAACATTTGCCTTGGATGACACTTTGGAATAATCGATTTCCGCCCAACGCCCATCGCTCATGGCTACTTCCGTGACATTCAGATATGCCCTTAAAGATGCCATCAGCTTCCTGTACTCCCTGGCAGTAAGTCCCCAACCGCGCTGAAGCCTTGCGGCTGACTTTCTGGATTCCTCCGAGGATGTATTACCGCTGGGCATCCACTTAGCGCAAAGGGAAATACTTCTGCCCTGCTCCATATTCTCAAGATCTTTCTCCAGCTGCTCCTCCAGCACTTCCAGAACCTTTTCCTCCACCGGTGTAGCCAACAGACACGGTATATCGTCAAAGCGGCCAAACTCTGCCATAAGCTCTATCAGATTGCTGATCATATCAGGCATGCTCACCGCCAGATACCGGATGATAATACGGAAGCTCCGTCTCTCTCCCAATCCGCCTCTTGCATCCCGGAGAAAGAACAGCCACTTCATGGCCAATACCCTGTCCTCATAGAACGCACGGATAAACCTGTCGATAATCTCTTTCTCGCCTGCGTTTCGGAGAGATGCAGCCGCAAAATTCAAATCCACCAGCGCCTTGCCTGTAGTTTCATAACCCACGGCACCGTTCTCTGTCCGCTTTATGCGGCCATCCAGCACGGCGTGCAGTTTCTCCATAAATCCATTTTCATCCCCCGGCTTTCCATTATGGTCCGGGATATTGTGCGACTTTCCATCAAAACCCTTTGTATCTTCTGATTTTATTCTATCACTCATAACAGCATATATTTTTTCTGCAAGTCCCATAACAACACCTCCCAAATATCAGTTACCTTAATCAAACAGCCTTACCGGGGCAGGATTTGAACCTGCATACGCCAATATACGCCATATATACCAATCTTGTATTTATGATTGCTGTGAAAGTCTTTATCAAGACTCGTTTACCACAGTAAGGCTGTTTTCGGTTTGGGAAAATCAGAAAGCTGCCGCCGCAGACGGGATTCGAACCCGCGACACCGCACTCTGAAGGTGTTATGTATTGCTGTCAAGGCCTTTGTCAAGACCTGTTTTTTCGTGCTCTACCAACTGAGCTACTGCGGCGGCAGCTTCCTGTCTCCCTTTACCGGATACACCGTTGCCGATGTACTGAAATTAAGATACAATATCCGGGAGAAATAATCATTTCAAAAAAGTTGCGAACTGTAAATTAAATCTGCGCGTATATTGTAAGCGCTTACCGTATATTCATATTCGCTGTCCATTTTGGCTCACATAGCTTCAATAAAAATCTACTCATGTCGCTTATCTCATTGCTTTCGCATATATTACTCGATGATGATAGATGCAACCCTACCAGAACCAACGGTTCTACCCCCTCACAGATTAGGTTGGGAGAACCTTATTTTGCAAATAGCGTATTTTCAGACTTTTCTGTCATTAGATTTTTTCTGTGTTTTCAAAATTTTTGTAGCCAATTTGTAGTCAAGGACGTTTGTAAACTCCGATCAAAACTTCGCTCATACTGCGCTCATTTTTTTGAGCAAAGTTTTCACTTTCAAATGTAAATCCTGTATAAATCTTTATTGTTATAGTCCTTCTTTTGGGTAGTTTGGGGTAGTAATTATCTTTCTTTTGGGTAGTTTTGGGGGAGTTTTTCTGATTAGTACCCCAAAACTACCCACAAAAGTCATTTTACTCTCCAATAACCTCCGCGTGAAGTCCCTATATGCTCAATCAATCCTTTGTTTTTCAGCTTTTTCAAATGATATTTTACCCCATCTTCCGATATCATTAACATCTTTGATAATTCTTTCCTTGAGATTTTTGGATTTTTGCTTAGAGCATTGAGAAATACCTCTTCAGTACGTTGCACAAATTCTTCAACTCCTTGAGCCGTCTCATCTTCCTCATATTCACTCTTCATATCATTCCCATAATTCAAATTTTTCAACATAACTGTAAATTCAACTCGGGACGAAAAAAATTGTGGTATCTTGCTTTCATCATAATTATTTGCATTCTTATATGCATTTATTATTTTTGTAAGTCCGCTGCCTTTACGTTCCATATATCCTAACCGTTGGAATACATCCGCCAAAACAGGATTTCTTCTCGTTGACGGAATCGCATCAATGACACGATCTTGTACCAAAGTGCCATCCATCATCCCTCCGGGCGAATATATAACCATACGATCATCAAATATGTCTATGTGGACTTCGCTGCCATTAACAAGATAATCCCGATGTACCAATGCATTAACCAAGGCTTCAAAATAGCTTCGCTCGCAATATTCCGGCATATCAATCCTTGAATCGGCTATTTTTTTCCACATGGTTTTCATATTTCGCTTGATAAATGCTGTTCCTTCATTCAAAAGGCTGATTAAACTGCCTGAATATTCTGCATCATCAATAGCATCAACCACGCCACCGCCTTTATCCAAGCCATTCCATCTGGTACAGAAAACTCTCGACCACCTGATAGGAGAGTTATCTGCCATCAACGCTCCTGCATTTGTCAGTTTCCCTTTATCATCCACTAAACCAAACGATATCAGTTCTTTATCATCCAAACTTTCTCCAGTCCATGCTTTATATCTCTCACGCAATTTACTAAATGCATAATCCGATGCACTATAAGTTGTACTCAATGCATCATAAGAGGAGTTCTTTCCACGTAGCACAAGTCTCTTTAATTCTGTCGCATCTGCCTTTACGCTCTCATTTCCCAAACGGACATATGCTTCCATTACACCATCTGCCGAATAATAATACGGTGTTTCTTCACCAGATTGAATATTTAACAGAATTAATGTCTTATCTTCTTCCGGTCTAAAAAAACTGAGGTGAAATTCCGGTATGGGATCAAGGCGCGTCTTTATTTGCTCACTAATAATCTCTGCAGCCCGCTCTGCGTCAGAAAGACCTTTTATTTCATCATCATTTGATACACCAAAAATTAACATCCCGCCAATACCATTTGCAAAGGCACTGACACTTTTACACCAACTCTTTGGCTTCTTTACTTCTAATGCAACCTTTTTATCATAATCTGTAGTTTCGCCAATAATATCCTTAAGATTCATCCTTTCACCTCCGTCCTATGAATTGCAACTAAATAAAAACTTATAATTTTTACAAATCTAGCACATATCAATAACTTTCTCAGCTTTAATATATTATAAGTCATTTCGATTATAGTACACCATAACAAATACCTGATCGTCATAGCAAGAAACAATAAATTAAAACACTTAATTTAATGCCTTTTTTGTTAATAGAGGACTGGGCTTATTACCCAATCCCCAGCATATCTATGATAATAAGACTTTCATATTTGTACTCATTGTACTTATGATATTCTCCACCATTGTTAGCTTGTCAATATCTTCACCGGCAGCCTGAATTTGAGCCACTGCAAGAGAATAAATTAAGAAATCAACGGACGTAACTAACGTTTTATTGTTTTGATTTTCTTTTACAAATCTACGATAAAAAGGATGATCCACATTCCAAGTAATGATTATCGTCTTTCCTTGCTGATCAGCCTCAAAGATTGGTCCCATTTGACTGCAATGCTTTGTTTCAAATTTTACATTGGCATTTGCTCCTTGGTACTTCTTAGGTATACGTTGTCTTCTTTCTTGCTCTTCCTCAGAAGTATCTACAGAATTTTCTCTTTCTTCTCTAATTTTAGGACTATTACGCTTTTCTTTTTTTACCGGAGGTTGTATAAGCACCTTTGATTTTTTATTAATAGCCTCTTCCGCCTCTAAATGATTGCTCATCTCCTCTTCCGAGGTTTCTGCTTTATTTGCAGCTACGCGTTTTTCCATAGAAGCTATCTGAGGTACGAGTATCGCTTTCAGAGCATGATCTACAGAATCAATCATATCAATGTTATTTTTTGTGAAATTCACACCCATCGCATCATCCATTGTTGAATCAAATGAAATTTCTCCTCTAATACGATTGTATCTATTATGCTTACTATGCCAAGGCATTACGCCATGAGCAATTTCTCTGTTATTTCTCAAAATTGAGAACCCTTGATTTGGTATATTTATACCGAGTTCTGTAGCTTTAGATATAGATGTATTTGGAAGCAGAACAAGCTTTGCATGTATCTTACCTGATATTTTCTCACCAGTAATTTTGTCAGTCCAATTAACCTCATATTCTTCATCCGAATAAAGTTCAGATACATATGCCTTATCATCAGATGAAAGCATCAATGGGTCATATGGCGTAATTTTCTTATCATTTATATAGAATTCAATTGAATCCATAAATTTTCTAAATTTTCTTGCAACTTCTTTAATCAGTGTATTGGAGAATTGTGTAACATTCTGATTTTTAACGCCAAAGCAGTTTTCAAGTATTACTATAGTTCCTGACTCAGCTCCCTCCAGTTCAGACTCAAAGAAAGATTTTTCGATTTCTGCTGCCTCCCCAAGAAACTTAACAAATGCCTCCTCTTTCTTAATAATCTCAACATCTGTTGCACTCTTATACACCTTATCACTATCTTCATTTTTAGTTAAAACCGTTGTCTTATCTGCAAGAGATAAACCAGCTGTACTCAAACCCATACCATACTTACCCAAATCTACTAACTCATCATGACTGCTCTTAGAACCAAATTTTAATGCTTCATCAAGAGCTTCTAATGTCATCCCATGACCATTATCTTCAATCAAAATCTTAAATTGATTATTTTTACTGGTTACAAAAATCTTAATCTTTGTAGCGTTTGCATCAATACAATTATCAATTATATCACACAAAGCAACATAATTGTCATACCCAAGATGCTGCATTGCATAGATTAGTATCCCAGCATTAGGATTATTAGGTTTTCTGGTTACATCGGTCATTTTGGTTGTTTCTGTTGCCATATTCTTATCCTCCTATGAATTAGTAAGTAATAAAAAAGATCTATCAGATTATGATAGACCCAACACAAGTCAAACAGATACAACTATACATTTTGCTAACATACAGCTGATCTATGCCTAATGCTATATTAGACATTCAAAAGTTAATTTTTTGACTTGTAAGACCAGGTGCTATACCGAATCTTCAATTATTATTATATATATTTTGTTCATAAAAAGCAAGGAAAAAATAGAGGTAAGATATTAATCTTTTCACGTAAAAGGCTTACTAAGAGATCTCCGAATCTCCGATAAGCGCACCTCGAAAATGCTTCGCATTTCCTTGGTCGCGGGCATTCGCTAAATGCCCTCAAAGACGAAAAAAGAGCCACTTTCATGCAAGCATGAAGTGACTCTTTATTACGTCTTTTTATGCGCTTATCTCATTGCTTTCGCGTATATTACTCAATGATAGTAGCCACACGGCCTGAACCAACTGTTCTACCACCCTCACGGATAGCGAAGGTAAGACCCTGCTCCATAGCGATCGGGTGAATCAGCTCGATGGTCATCTCTACGTTATCACCAGGCATGCACATCTCTGTGCCATCAGGAAGGTTACATACACCTGTGATATCCGTTGTTCTGAAATAGAACTGAGGACGATAGTTGTTGAAGAAAGGTGTATGACGGCCACCCTCGTCCTTGGTCAGAACGTATACCTGAGCGGTAAACTTGGTGTGGCAGGTAACGGTGCCGGGCTTAGCCAGGACCTGTCCTCTCTCAATTTCTGTTCTCTGAACGCCACGAAGCAGAGCGCCGATGTTGTCACCAGCCTGTGCCTCATCCAGCATCTTACGGAACATCTCAATACCGGTAACGACGGTCTTCTTGGTCTCTTCCTTAATACCGATGATTTCAACTTCCTCGTTGATATGCAGTGTACCACGCTCTACACGGCCGGTAGCAACAGTACCACGACCGGTAATGGTGAATACGTCCTCGACAGGCATCAGGAAAGGCTTGTCGGTATCACGCTGAGGATCAGGAATATAGCTGTCTACAGTGCTCATCAACTCCATGATCTTGTCGCCCCACTCGCTGTTGGGATCTTCCAGAGCCTTCAGAGCGGAACCCTTGATGATAGGGCAGTCTGTGAACTCATACTCTTCAAGCTGCTCGGTGATCTCCATCTCAACCAGCTCCAACAGCTCGGGATCGTCAACCATATCGCACTTGTTCATGAACACAACGATATAAGGCACGCCAACCTGACGGGACAGAAGAATGTGCTCCTTGGTCTGAGCCATAACGCCGTCGGTAGCAGCTACAACCAGAATAGCGCCGTCCATCTGAGCAGCACCGGTAATCATGTTCTTTACATAGTCAGCATGGCCCGGGCAGTCAACGTGTGCGTAGTGTCTGTTCTCGGTCTGATACTCTACGTGTGCGGTAGAGATGGTAATACCACGCTCTCTCTCTTCGGGAGCCTTGTCGATGTTCTCGAAATCAACCTTCTCGTTACCTGCAACCTTCTCAGCCAGAACCTTGGTGATTGCTGCGGTCAGAGTGGTTTTACCATGGTCAACGTGACCAATGGTACCAATGTTACAATGGGGCTTTGTTCTTTCAAATTTAGCTTTAGCCATTATTAAAGTCCTCCTTCAAAATTAATGAATCTTGTTTTGTTATTTTTCCCGCCGAATCGCACTTCCGCACACTCGGCGCTTTTTTTACTCGGCTACTTCTGATTATATTAAATAACCAAAGGTTTTTCAAGTAATTTTTTTGATAATATGCAACTATACACGAAAATTTGATATTAGCAGTGTACAAATATCAGCCTTTCTTAGCCGCCAGTACCTTCTCCTGTACGTTCTTGGGAACCGGCTCATACTTCTCGAAGAACATGGAATAGTTGCCGCGTCCCTGGGTTCTGGAACGGAGGTCGGTAGAATATCCGAACATCTCTGCAAGAGGAACGAACGCACGTACCATCTTGCCTCCGCCGATATCGTCCATACCTTCCACACGTCCACGACGTGAGTTCAGGTCACCGATTACATCACCCATATATTCCTCAGGCATCGTAACTTCAACCTTCATAATAGGCTCAAGCAGCACGGGTGCCGCCTTCTGCATAGCCTCCTTAAATGCCATGGAACCGGCAATGTGGAAAGCCATCTCAGAGGAGTCCACCTCATGGTAGGAACCGTCATATACGTTTGCATGCACGCCCAGCACGGGGAATCCTCCAAGGATACCGGCCTGAGCCGCTTCTCTGATACCTTCTCCTACTGCAGGAATATATTCTTTCGGAATAGATCCGCCCACAACAGTGGATTCAAACAGCAGTACGGGAGGTTCATTGATCAGGATGTTGGCCTTAGGGTCAAACTCAAATTTCTCGCAGTTTGCCTCCACAGGCTCGAACTTAACCTTACAGTGACCGTACTGTCCACGTCCGCCGGACTGCTTGGCGTACTTGGAATCTACCTCTACGGCCTTGGTGAAAGCTTCCTTATACGCAACCTGAGGTGCGCCAACGTTAGCCTCTACCTTAAACTCACGAAGCAGACGGTCTACAATGATCTCCAGATGGAGCTCGCCCATACCTGCAATAATGGTCTGACCGGTTTCCTGATTTGTATGAGCACGGAAAGTAGGGTCTTCCTCTGCCAGCTTTGCCAGCGCCTCACCCATCTTACCCTGACCTGCTTTGGTCTTAGGCTCGATAGCAAGCTCGATAACGGGCTCAGGGAACTCCATGGACTCAAGGATTACAGGGTGCTGCTCATCGCAGATGGTGTCGCCGGTAGTGGTGAACTTGAAACCGACTGCCGCCGCAATATCACCGGAGTAAACCTTATCCAGCTCCGCACGCTTATTTGCGTGCATCTGCAGGATACGTCCCACACGCTCTTTCTTATCTTTGGTTGCATTCAGCACATAGGAACCGGAATTCATACTGCCTGAATACACACGGAAAAACGCAAGCTTTCCTACAAAAGGATCCGCCATGATCTTGAATGCCAGCGCTGAGAAGGGCTCCTCGTCGGATGAATGCCTCTCAACCTCATTGCCCTCC
>JAIDME010000017.1 GCA_029050705.1 Acetatifactor sp. | reverse complement strand
CGCCAGCTGTACTGCACTTTTTTCCTGCGTGCCGGTCCGGATAATGATTGCCAGAAGCTCTGCTTCCGTCAGGTTCTCCGGTCCGAAGCGCAGAAATCTTTCATAAGGAAGTTCCTGCATTGCATCTGCCTTTTTCTGAGGCATGTACGGCTCCTTCTACCTTCTCCGTCCGCAGAACTGCGGACGTTCCGCTCCTCAACGGATAAAGCGGTATACCACCAGCGCTATGACTACACCGATGACGCTTGCAATAGTGATATTGATAGTCAGCCCAAAGGTCAGAACGAAGAATCCAAGGTCAAGAATAATGGGAGAGCTCAACCCAAAGGACTGCCCATAGTTTAAAAAGCTGCCCTGAAAGTATGAACCGATAAAACGCCCTATGACAAATCCTACAAGTACCAGCAACACCGGCAGCCAATTCCCTTTTTTCAAAACAATTCCTCAACTTTCTTTTGTACTGTTTCTTTCGGAAGCGCCATCTCTTCGCGAGATTGCTTTCCTCTGCCCCACTCTTTTCCGCTGCCCGTGCGGAAAAGTCCGGATCCGGATGCCTTTTCGGACATCCCATGCTTCACATTAAGATTTATTTTACCATAAAATGAAAAAGCTGTACACAAAAATCAAATAATTAATTTTTATCTTTTTCGACCCCAATCAACACTATCCCTCTGTCCACCAGGAACTGCAGCGATTTCAGGATTCCCATCTTGGCGTGAACCCAGGTCAGTCCACCCTGAAAGTACACCGCAAAGGGAGGTTTGATGGGGCCGTCTGCGGAGAGTTCAATTGAGGAGCCGGACACGAAGGCTCCCGCCGCCATGATGACCTTTGCATCATACCCAGGCATATCCCAGGGCTCCGGCGTCACATGGCTGTCAACGGATGCGGCTGCCTGGATGCCCTGACAGAATGCAATGACTCCCTCCGGAGTGCCAAAGGTGATTGCCTGGATAATGTCATGGCGGCTCTCAACACTGTTTGGCACCACTTCAAAACCAAGAGGCTCATATAGGTTTGCCGCAAAAATTGCTCCTTTTAATGCGGATGCGGTTACTGTGGGTGCCAGGAAAAGACCCTGATAAAAATCCTTTAATACACCCAACGATGCTCCGACTTCCTTTCCCAGCCCTGGGGATGTCAGCCGGAAAGCAGCATTTTCCACGCACTCCCGCCTTCCTGCAATATAACCGCCGATGGGTGCAAGGCCGCCGCCGGGGTTTTTGATGAGAGAGCCCACCACCATGTCCGCACCCACGTCGCTTGGCTCCCTTGTTTCCACAAACTCGCCGTAACAATTATCCACCATGCAGATGACATCCGGTTTGATCCCTTTGATAAAAGCAATCAGCTCACCGATTTTTTCCACCGACAGGGTCGGCCTGGTCTGATAGCCCTTGGAGCGCTGGATTGTCACAAGCCTTGTGCGTTCATTGACAGCCGCCCTGATGTTTTCGTAGTCGAAGCTGCCATCCGGCAGAAGATCCACCTGGCGGTAGGTGATTCCGTACTCCGCAAGCGACCCTCTGGAAGGACGAATGCCAATGACCTCCTCCAGCGTATCATAGGGCTTCCCCACAGGTGAAAGCAGTTCATCCCCGGGGCGCAGGTTGCTCATCAGGGCCAGAGCCAGTGCATGGGTGCCGCAGGTAATCTGGGGGCGCACCAGAGCGTCTTCAGTGTGGAAGATTCCGGCATACACTGCCTCCAGAGTATCTCTGCCCAGGTCATTATAGCCGTAGCCGGTAGTGCCCAGCAGACAGGCCTCACTGACTTTGCAGTCCTGCATTGCCTTCACTACCTTCATCTGGTTATACTCTGCATTTTCATCAATCTTCTGAAAGCGGGTGACAAGTTTTTCCAGGACAGCCTCCCCGTATTCATACACCTGTTTCGTTATACCCATTTGGGCATACATTTTCACTAATTCGTCCATAAAAACCTCCCTGATTCCGCTATGTGGGATCCAATAATCCTGATATAAAGCACTGCTCCAGCATAAACGTAAGCATCCTGTCCTCATCATAGCCGAATTCATCTTTATTGACCCAGATAACATCCTTCTCCCTGCGGAACCAGGTCAGCTGCCGCTTGGCAAAATGTCTGGTGTCCCGCTTTAATATTTCCACTGCCTCCTCGAAAGTAGTTTCCCCTTCAAGCCATGCCATGATTTCCTTGTAGCCCAGTCCCTGCATGGACACCATGCCCCTTCGGCATCCCATGTCCCGCAGACGTCGGACTTCATCTGCCAGGCCCTGCTCCAGCATCTCATCAACCCTTTGCTCAATGCGGGCATAAAGCCTGTCTCTTTCATCATTCAGCACAAAATAGCAGGAATTGTAGGCGCTTCCCTTTTGTCTCTCCCGGCGGTTGTGATCTGAGATACGCTTTCCCGTCAGGTGGTGAAATTCCAGTGCACGGACAGTGCGCTTTATGTTATTGGCGTGAATTTCTTCTGCAGCTGCGGGATCCGCTTCTTTTAACATGGCATGAAGATATTCCGGCCCTTTCTCGGCGGCAAGTCTTTCCAGGCTCTCCCTGTAAGCTCTGTCTTCCGGTTCTTCCGTAAAGTCCACGTCCCGCAAAAGAGCCTGAATATAAAAGCCGGTGCCACCGGTGACAACGGGGATATGCCCTCTCTCATAGATCCCCCCGATGCACTCCTCGCAGCGTTCCTTGAAAAGCACTACATTGAAGGATTCCCAGGGATCCAGAATATCAATCATGTGGTGAGGTATCCCCTGCATTTCTTCAGGCCTGATCTTGGCAGAGCCAATGTCCATATGCCGGTATACCTGCATAGAATCAGCCGACACAATCTCACCCTTCAGCGCCCTCGCCAGAGCAAGGGACAGTCTGGTTTTACCCACCGCTGTAGGCCCCGTCAGCACTATCAGAGGGGGCCTGTTGTTTTCATGCATTTTCCAATCCTGTTTCATGTCACAATTCTCTTAAACTTTCGCTCCATCTCCGATTTTGTCATGGCGATGATAGTGGGTCTGCCGTGAGGACAATTGTACGGGTTTTCCAGTGTCAGCAATTCGTCGATCAAGGCTTCAGCCTCGGCAATACTCAGAAGATTATTGCCCTTTACCGCTGCCTTGCAGGACATGGATGCTATCTTCTCTTCCACCACCCGAATTCCCCCAAAATTACCGCCTGCAAGCTGATCCAGTACCTCCAGAAACATCTGCCGTTCTCCGCAGCCGTACAGGTCCACAGGTACACTGCGCAGGGCATACTCACTGCCGCCGAAGGACTCTGTCTCGAACCCCAGGCTTTCAAAAACCTCCATATGTTCCTTCAGCACCGTCTCCTCCTGTCCGGAGAGACTGACGATCACCGGCGGCATCAGAGTCTGTGAAACCACATTTTTCTCCCTAAACTGTTTCATCAGCCGCTCATAGTTCACTTTTTCATGAGCCGCATGCTGGTCTATCATCAGCAGCTTATCTTCAAACTCAATGAGCCAGTAGGTTTCAAAAACCTGCCCGATAATCCGGAATCTGCGACGGTTGTCCGCCGTCAGAAGCTTTTCCTCAAACAGATTCAGCTGCGCGGACTCCTCTGGCAGTCCCGGCTCGTCACACTGACCTTGCGACTGGCCCTGTGCCGCCTGAGGCTGCTGTGCAGGCTGTTCTTCTCTGATCTCCGAAGTTTCCGTGAAAAACGCCTCCTGTTTCAACAGTACCTGGCTCTCCGACGAGTCTGCCACTGCCTGGTCTGAACTGTTTTGGCTTTTTTCCGACACATCCGTCATTTTTTGGGGCTTTTTTACGGTTATTTGAGCGGAAAATGCAGAATTTGCTGATTCCTCCTGCATTTTTTCCTCAAATTCATCATTTTTCACCCTGGCCCATACGGGATTTTGAATAAATTCCTGCATTTTAGGGCGTTCCGCTTCGTATTTCATCTCCTCCATGACACGGTAAGCATCGCCCCGGCGCTGTTCAAAAGGTTCCGGCGTCCTCTCCCTTCCACGGAGCAAGTGCTCACTTTTCTCCTCCGCTTTCTGCTCCCTCTCCGTAGACAACAGTGCCTCCGGAATCATCTCATGATGCTTTAAGGTATATTTCACGGCTCCGCAGAGAAGCGCACTGAAATTCATGGCATCGGTAAAGCGAACATCCATCTTGGTGGGATGCACATTCACATCCACCCGGTTCGTATCCATGGTAATATGCAGCACGCAGAGCGGAAATTTATGCTGCATGAGATATTCGCGGTATCCCTCCTCAACCGCCCTGGCAATCACATTACTCCGGACAAACCTGCCGTTGATAAAATAAATCTCATAATTTCGGTTAGAACGGACCTGAATGGGCTTCCCGAGGTATCCTTCTATTTTAATGCCGTCCTGAACGTACTGAATCGGCACCAGCGCATTTGCCACATCCCGGCCGTAAATACGGTAGATCACTTCCCTTAAATCTCCGTTCCCGGATGTGTGAAATTTCATTTGGTTTCCCAGCACCAGCTTAAAAGAAATGTCCGGTCTGGACAGAGCAAGATGCTCCATTAAATCCGCAATATAACCACCCTCTGTAGCAGGCTGTCTTAAAAATTTTCTCCGCACAGGGGTGTTGAAAAACAGATTCCGTACAATGAAAGTTGTTCCTTCCGGCGCTCCCACCTCTTCAAAGGCAATCTCCTGTGCACCCTCCAGAATAATGCGACTGCCGGTGATGTCTTTCGCCGTCTTGGTGATGACCTCAACCTTTGCCACCGCCGCAATGCTGGATAACGCCTCACCCCGAAACCCAAGGCTGGAAATACGCATTAAATCCTCCGCATTTTCTATTTTGCTGGTGGCATGACGCAGAAAAGCCGTCCGCAGCTGCGCTCTCTCCATGCCGCAGCCATTGTCCGTAACACGGATAAATTCAATGCCCCCGTCCTTTACTTCCACCGTGACTGCAGCAGCTCCGGCATCAATAGCATTTTCCACCAGCTCCTTCACTACGCTGGACGGGCGCTCCACCACTTCGCCGGCCGCGATTTTGTCAATTGTCTCTGAATCCAGAATATGTATCTGCGCCATCCATCCTGATCCTTTCATCAATACACCTACCAACGGTTCTTTAGTTTATTCTGCAGCCTGTACAGTGTGTTCAGTGCGTCAAGAGGTGACATGGTATTGACCTCCACCTCCATCAGTTCCTTTAAGACATCCTCATCCGTCACCGTGTCAAAGAGGGACATCTGCGCCAGGTCAACCTCATCCAGCTTAGGCTGTTTCTTAGCCCTTACCTCTCCCTTTTGATCTACGGTAATGCTCTGTATCTTCTCGATTATATCATTGTCCGTCAGCTGTTCTACAATTTCCTTTGCCCTGTCAATAACCATGTCAGGGACTCCGGCAAGCTTCGCTACCTGAATGCCGTAGCTCTTATCTGCGCCTCCCTTGATAATCTTTCTCAGGAATACAATGTCATCCCCGCATTCCTTCACGGCGATGCAGTAGTTGTTCACATTACTCATTTTGCCTTCCAGCTCAGTGAGTTCATGATAGTGGGTGGCAAACAGAGTCTTGGCCCCCAACAGCTTCCGGTTACTGATATGCTCAATAACTGCCCATGCAATGCTCAGACCGTCGAAAGTAGATGTACCCCTTCCGATTTCATCCAGGATCAACAGACTGTCCGCCGTGGCGTTTCTCAGAATATTGGCCACTTCGTTCATCTCCACCATGAAAGTGGACTGACCGCTGGCAAGGTCGTCGGAGGCTCCGACTCTGGTAAATATTCTATCCACAATGCCGATGTTTGCACTTTTGGCCGGTACAAAACACCCCACCTGTGCAAGGAGCACGATCAGCGCCGTCTGCCGCATGTAGGTAGACTTTCCTGCCATATTGGGACCGGTGATAACACTGATACAGTGATTCCCATTGTCAAGATAGGTGTCATTGGCAACAAACAGATCATTGGTGATCATCTGCTCCACCACAGGATGCCTGCCCTCTTTGATGTCTATGATTCCTTTCTCATTGAGCCTGGGGCGTACATAGCGGTTCCGCTCAGATACCAGAGACAGGGATGTATAGACGTCCAGCTTCGCTATGGCCTTCGCCGTCCGCTGGATGCGCTCCAGCTCCATGGCGATGGAATCCCTGATCTTACAGAACAGGTCATACTCCAGAGCCGTCAGCTTGTCCTCCGCATTTAATATTGTGTCCTCCAGTTCCTTCAGCCTGGGCGTGGTATAACGCTCCGCGTTTGCAAGGGTCTGTTTCCGCATGTAATCCTCAGGCACCATGTTCTTATAGGAATTAGTCACTTCGAAATAATAGCCGAAGACTTTATTGTATTTAATGCGCAGATTTTTGATACCCGTGCGCTCTCTGTCCTGCTCCTCCAGCTCTGCCAGCCATTGCTTTCCGTCTCTTTTGGCACTCCGCAGCTTGTCAATGGTCTCGTCAAAGCCATCCTTGATCATGCCGCCCTCTCTGACGGTGACAGGAGGCTCCTCCTCAATGGAATTGTAAATCAGCTGATAGACATCCTCAAGTCCATCAATATCATTCTCAATCCCTTTCAGCTCATCCTTCGAAAAGCTTCTTAAGACTGTCTTAACTGCAGGAAGCATCTCAAGTGAGTTACGGAAAGCGATAAAATCTCTTGGATTTGCCGTCTTATAGGTCACCTTACTCAAAAGCCGCTCCAGGTCATAGACCGGATTCAGATATTCCCTTATTTCATCTCTGGATACACTGTCTCCGTTCAACTCCTCTATGGCATCCAGTCTCTTTTCCATCTCTGCCCTGTTAATCAGAGGCTGTTCCAGCATACTGCGCAGAAGTCTGCCCCCCATGGCGGTCTTCGTCTTGTCCAGCACCCATAGGAGGGAGCCGCGTTTCTGCTTTTCACGAAGAGTCTCCGTCAGCTCAAGATTACGTCTGGTGGAACTGTCTAACAACATATATTTGTTGGTCAGATAGGGGAAAATATGGGTAAAGTGCGCCAGATCAGTCTTCTGGGTCTCATAAAGAAATTGCAGAAGAGCTCCTGCCGCCAGCAGGCCGATAGGGAAATCCTCTATCCCTAAACCGGTAAGGGTATTAACCTTAAAATGCCGCTGCAGAATCCGTCTGCATCCGTCGTCATCAAACAGGTGAGGCTCCAGGGCATTGATGGGAATATGGTATCTGCTCCGCAGCTGGTCCACTTCAAAGCCGCTGACCAGAAAAGCTTCATTACAGATGATCTCGGAAGGCTCATATTTCATCAGTTCGTCATTCAGCTTCCCCAAATCCTCCACCTCAGTGAGATAATAATCTCCCGTGGTAACATCCGCCGCAGAAATACCGATTTTTGTAGGCGTATAGACAATACACATCAAAAAGTTATTTCTGGATTCCTCCAGAGCCTGCACATTCAGGTTTGTGCCGGGTGTGACAACGCGGGTGACCTCCCGCTTCACAAGACCTTTAGCCAGCTTAGGATCCTCCACCTGTTCGCAGATTGCAACCTTATATCCTTTGTTGACCAGCCTGGTCAAGTAATTTTCCACCGCATGGTATGGAACGCCGCACATAGGTGCCCGCTCTTCCAGTCCGCAGGCTTTTCCCGTCAGGGTAAGCTCCAGCTCTTTTGATACTGTAAGGGCATCATCAAAAAACATTTCGTAAAAATCCCCCAGACGGTAAAAGAGGATGCAGCCCGGATACTGCTTTTTCGTCTCCAGGTATTGCTGCATCATGGGGGTAAGGTCCTCTACGGAAATCTGCTGCTCCGGCATTGCGGGTACACTCCTGTTCTCTAACGTAAAAAAGCGGATATTTTGCCAAACAAAATATCCGCCCGGCAAATACACTATGATTTGCGTATTCGCCTTTATTCTACCACAAAATGTTGTTGTTGTAAATCAGCAATGATTCTTATTTCCCTTCAAATATTCCTTCATTTTTTGTATCAGCCTTATCCTGTGTTCAAGCCAGAATCGGTATATCAATATGGGAAAAAAAAGCACTATCATGACAAGCAAAAAACGGACCACTGCCTCAGTAATGATACCCGGTCCAAGTTCGACAAGCCGTTGGTTGATCACGGCAGCTGCCTGGCCTGGGTATTCCCCACCCTTTATATCTGCAATCCTATAGACTGCCGGCAGACAGGAGCAAAGAAAAGCTACCGTAAAATCATTCCATATCGCGTTGATGATTGTTTTTCGATATGTGACTGCCCACTTTTTCAGAGGAGATGACTCTTTTCCCATATTATATCACCTTTCTTCTCCATAATATCAAAAACTTACCAGTAAAGGCCAGGTGTTGTAAGTATATCATCTCTGGTTAATTCTATCGAAATATCTAAATGCTGTCATAAACTATTGCTTATTTGTATAATAATACCATCTTCTTTTGGTGTCAATAAACAGATTATTCATGGAATTTTTTTATTTACCTCTGCAACACTTAATTTATACTGCCAGCCTCCAGGACTGCCGTGCCGAGGATTCCCAGCACCTCATCTCCATACTCCGTCAGCCAGTCTCCGGCCCCATCGACCAGCGCTACAAATCTTCCTGACGAGTCGGACTGCTTAGGAAACACGATAAAGCTCCAGGTGTCTCCCCCGTCATAAATGCCCATCCGGGCGGATAATCCGTTGTCCAAAATAATGTCCTGTTCCATCAGCCCGGTGCCGCACACGCCGAAGGTCTTATAAAAATATAAGCCAACCCAGCCGCTGCAGTCCTCCGGTGCAAAGCGGATGCCGAACCTTCCGGCTTCATCACTGTACTCCTCTGCAGCATATTCCCAGCCATCCGGAATCGTCAGGCCGATCTTGATATCCTGCCACTCACATTCAACCTTTTCGGCCGATTCTGCGGATGCGGACGCAAGAGGATACTCGATGCTCCCTGTCTCCCGGGGACTGTTTCTCTTGAGCTTTTTCACCAGATAGGTAAATTCTTCCTTGTAATCGTCGGCTCCCGTATCAACCTTATTCAGCAGGCTCTCTATATTTTTGAAGGATGACGTTCCCATATATTTGCTGTCTCTTACCAATAAACCAAACTCCGCAACGGCTGCCGCAAAGTAAAAATCTTCATTGGGCTCGGCTGTATAGGCATCTTCCGTAATGGTGTGTTCCTTCAAAATGCTCTTGTCTTTATCCGGCTCTTTGTAGCGAATCTTAAGCGACGCCCACTCTCCGTTTTCAACGCCCTCTGTTCCTTCCTGATACTTTAAATTCGTCTCCGGAATCTCCTGTTTGGAATCTACAGGGACGATTTCATAGAGCGCTGTCACAATATGTCCGGCCCCGATTTCACCCGCATCCTTTGTATCATCATCAAAGTCCTCAGTGGCAAGGGTTCTGTTCTCATACCCTATGAGCCTGTAGCCCTTTATATATGCAGGATTAAACTCTATCTGAAGCTTTACATCCTTCGCTACCGTCAC
>JAIDME010000169.1 GCA_029050705.1 Acetatifactor sp. | reverse complement strand
TAATGAACCGGCCCCCCCCGCGATCAACACGCGTAACCTCGTCGGCAGCGCCAGTTGGCTATAAGAGACAGGACATTGACATTGACATGAGCCAGAGCGGAAAAAATCCGCGCGGCCGTACCTCTGGCAGATTTCATGCTCCGCCCTACAACGGCGATCAGCGCCAGGTCTGACTCAATTTCTATGGAATCAGGATTAGCCAGCCGATGAATACCTGCCACAACCTTCTGCTCCTTGTGCATAAACTCGTCCTGGTGCACAAACACCGTCATTGTGTCAATTCCGGACGGCACATGCTCGAAGGATATATCGTTTTCCTCAAAGGCCTGCAGTATTTTCCTTCCGAAGCCGATCTCCGCATTCATCATATCCTTCTCTATGTTGATGGAACAGAAGCCCTTCTTTCCCGCGATACCGGTAATCACATATTTGGACTTCTGGCAGGTGCTGCCTACAATCCAGGTACCATTGTCCTCCGGCGCGTTGGTGTTACGGATATTGATGGGGATTCCCTGCTGGCGCACGGGGAAGATAGACTCCTCGTGGAGTACATTAAATCCCATATATGCCAGCTCTCTGAGTTCCTTGTATGTAATCACCTCAATGCCCGCAGGGTTGTCTATGATTCTCGGATCTGCGACCAGAATTCCCGATACATCGGTCCAGTTCTCATATACATCCACCTTAGCCGCTCTGGCAACGATAGAACCCGTAATATCGGAACCGCCACGGGAAAAGGTTTTTATGCTGCCATCCGGCATGGATCCGTAAAATCCGGGCACTACCGCCTTATCGCACTCTTCCAGCCTGGCAGAGAGCGTTTCATCCGTTTTCTTCTCATCCAGACTTCCGTCTTCTTTAAAGAAAATGACCGTGGCTGCATCTATAAAGGTAAATCCGAGATATGCCGCCATGATAATTCCGTTCAGATACTCTCCTCTGGATGCGGCGTAGTTGCTGCCCGCCCGCTCTTTGAAATTCTTCTCGATGATTGCAAACTCCTGCTCCAGACTTAAATTCAGCTCCAGCCCTTCTATGATCTCGCGATATCTGGCCGCAATGTCTGCGAGTTTACTTTTGTAGCTCTTTCCTGCTTCCGCCAGTTCATAGCACTCATACAGCATGTCAGTCACTTTCGTATCATCACTGAACCTCTTTCCGGGCGCTGACGGAATAACATATTTTCTGGCAGGATCCGCCTTTATAATGTCTCCCACCTTTTTGAACTGCTGGGCGCTCGCCAGCGAACTGCCTCCGAATTTTACAACCTTAGCCATATCTCCTGCACCTCAATCTGCTCATTTTTTGCTTTGTAAGTTTAAAACGCTCGGTCAACCAAAAAACTGTCTCTCTCTGCTCTATGCGAGACGGATTCTGCTCAAAAGCGCCTCCCCAAAGGCACTGCTCTTTTCCTCAAATACCCTCTCACTCATCTCTTCCGTAAAGAAGCCGATATCCTCTGTCCTGCCTGCGTCCACGAAGCTGCAGCCTCGGAAGATCTCTGCCGCCTTTTCCCCGGCAGAGGCTTTTGCCCTGACAAAAAAGCGTTTCCTGCTCTCCGCCACATCGGCCAGCTTTGCCTCCTCCCTGTCCCAGATGCAAATGATGCTGCTGCGTCCTATGTGTCTTGCACAGTCAATGACATCCGACACCACAGCGCTTGCCGTGGGCAGCTTTCCCGCTCCGCGTCCGTAGAACATGACATCCCCCAGCATATTTCCCCTGACAAACACGCCATTGAACACATCATTTACCACTGCCAGCGGATGCTCCCCGGATACAAAGGCCGGCGCAACCATGGCAAGCACACTGCCGTCCTCGAGCGCTTCGCTGGTGGCAAGCAGTTTGATGGTCATGCCTGCTGCCCTCGCATATTCAAAATCAGCCGCACTGATCTTGCTGATACCTTCTGTGTATATTT
>JAIDME010000168.1 GCA_029050705.1 Acetatifactor sp. | reverse complement strand
CCGTCGATATTGCATTCAGTCAGCATCATCGTCTGTTTGCCCACTCTGCTGGTAGGATCCTCATTGATGAGCTCCATTTCAAAATACGTATCTTCCCCCGTATCCTTATAGGCCGCCATCATCTTTCGGAAGATGCTGGTGTTGTAACGGAACGTGGCTGAGCCCGTGCCTTTCCACCCCGTGGTTTTGTTCCCCTTTCCTGTTTTCCCGAGGATCGCCACTTCCGTCTTGGTCTTTTCAAATTTGGCTTCCACATTGATCGCCTGCATAAAATTATACCTCTTGTCGCCGATTTTTATATAACATTCGCCACGGGCACCTGAGATAGCGTCCCTTGCTTCCATCGCGATCCATTTCGACTTATTTTCATCCGACATTTACTTTTCACTCCTTTCACTTTACAACATTAGTCATATACATCTGGGACATGGCATTTACCACAGTAATGGTACTTTCTACCACGATCGACTTCTTTGTTTCGCCCTGACTGACAGAAACATCCGTATCGCTGAAATTTTCGATTGCCCTCAGTTTCAATAATTCCTTGCGGATCTTCACCAGATCGCTCCACAGGGAATTTCTCCCTGCCGCATCGTTTGGCACTTTGCCACGATACTTACCATTGAAGCACACGGCGTCATCATTCCCCAGCTGGTCGATGACCCTGACCGTCTGATTTTCCTTGAACACATCACCACAGTTTTCCGTTGTGGTGACTAAGGTGTTGATATCCACCAACACTTCCACATTTTCATCAACATTGTGGAGGACAAATTCACCATTTTTGATCGCCTTTTTCAGGTCAGCCTGCGTATAGGACGTGTCAGGAGTAAATTCACCATTATATCTAACCGCTTCCAGTGACGACTGTACTGGACAGCTGCACTGTTTGCCAGTCACCCAGTACACGAGCGATGCTTCCGGCCACCCCGTGTCCGTCGTCTTATTCTTGACGCTGATGATGCCGAGATAGTCAGCCGGGTTCCGGTACGTCACTAACTGAAAGTTCATGCCTTCTTCGTCACGCATGCGCTTATTAAACGCATTGAACAGACTGATGGTCTTTGCATCATCCGTCACGATGCCCATCGTATTGTAGCGGAATGACTCGATCCTGTCCGCATATGACTGATAGGATCCACCTGTCACATCACCATTTGTACCGCCAGTCAGTGGCATGCCGGCAGACAGCTCCAGTCCCATGTCCGTCTGGAATGTAACATAGTCATTCGCAATCAATCCGGAGGCATTTGCCACGGTCTGTTCATCCACCTTTTCCGTATCCATATAAGTCAGCACGTCAAACATGCTTTCATCATCCGCATTTGTCCGAATCACGATTTTCAGTGCATTGCCGCGCACACCGCTGTACCGTGCCGTCGCATAGTCATTTTTCGCCTTTTCCCCGCCGCTGTTCAGCCGGTATGCGTACAATGTCTTCGCCCCTGCAAACAGATCACGCAGCCCTTTCAGACGGTCATCCGTATACGCATAACCGAGCAGTGCAAGGCTGTTCTTCTGAAACTCTTCATTCGTGACTGTGAACACCTTATCATCCGCGCCCCAGTCCAGTTCCAGCGGCATGGTACAGATTCCTCGGTCTGATAATGCCGCACTTGCCGTCGCCAGGCTAATATGATTGATATAAGAACCCGGCAGTTCCTTATTCTGTGAAGTCCACTTTCCACCACCTAAAGCCATTAGTTTTTCACCTCGCCTTTCATAAATGTTTCAATTTCATTGTCAACTGCACCAAAAGTGTACTTTTTCCCTTCCTCGAGAAGAGCATTTACCAAATCCCTTTTACCGGCATATTTTTCCGATGTCATGATCTGTTCCTTGCTGAACATAGTTTCCTGCCGGACTTCTTCTCTTGTCGCCGTCTCCTTTGGTGTTACCTCTTTTTGTTTTGCTACTGCCATTTAATCACCTGACCTTTCATTCAGCATTTTGTGTAGCTTCCATATCTTCCATTAGCGCTTCGTCTGTAATTTCATAGACAAAACCGTCATAGTTTACAAAGAAATGCAGTGTCCCCTCCACAATCTCGTACTTCATCTTCGTTCCACACAGTGGCACACCGTCCGCATAGATCGTTTCCAGGCACCACTGCATCCGCTCTGCCGTATCATTACATTCTGTCCTCCAGCTATTCTCCGATTTCGGGAAATACTGAATGACAAACTGGCATGTCCTGCGATGCAGCTTCCCGAGATAACGCCGTGATTCTGGACTAACACACGAAATAAAAAAACAGGGTTCTGACAGTCCCTGCTTAATCTCTTCCATGTGGTTCTCGTAACCAAATTCACGGTATAATGCTGTGCTTATTCCGGCAATGATTGCATTTATCACTGGAACACACCCCCTAAAAACCTTTTAATCCTGTCTTCGAGAAGTGCCGGAGTGATCTGATTGATCTCCCGCTCGGAAATCGTCATCATAAACTGCCCCGGAACCCATCCCTTGTGGCTAATTGTCCTGTGCCCATACTCCACGTAAGAAGCATATTCGACCGGATTCACAATCTCAATCACATATTTTCCGTCACAATGGTCGACTTTCAGGTTTTGTAACGTCCATCCTCGCCGGAGGGTCCCCCCCTGCTTTCCTGACTCTTCGGGGTATTCCCCGACCGGGGTTCTATTAATGACCTCCGCCTGCAGCCTAGAAGCAAGCTCCTTTGTACACGCCACTATGAACTTTTCTACCTGTTTCTCCTGCAATTTATTCAAATTTTTCTGCAGTTCTTTCAGTCCCGATAAATCGAAACCACCCATACGTGCCATTATGACCACTCCTTAAACAAATCAAGCATGATCTCCTGATGTGTCGCATATACCGCAGGAACACCGCTGTACGTGTAATCCGTAGTCACGCCCGACTGTGTGACGGTGATCTTTGACCCCGGCTTTATACAGATGTCAGGAGATATAAAAAGTTTCACTGTCTGCCCGACTGCTGCCGCTGATTCGGTTTGGGTGACTGCCGAGATGCTGGAAAATGACACCCGACATGGCTGGTCATCCAACACGACGGCATCAATCCAGTTCGCAAGCCCAGTTCTCCCGTCCGTCTCCTTCTTATGCACAGTCACAGTCGCTACACCTTCGTAGGTGCTTTCCACCGCCCGCCTCGCGGCGTTCCATGTCTCCCGGTACGCATCCTGCGTTTTCGCCATCACCTGAACACCACCTTCCGGTACCGTCTCAGGGACGGTTCGTAGTTTTTCAGCAGTGTTTCCTTAAATTCGGTATCGGCAGACTCCCCGAACGACGTGGACGTGTCCCCTACGGTTATGGAGGAAACCGGCCTGGCAGCTTCCTCACTCCCGATATTTTCATTCCGGTACAGATCCATCGCCATCCGATAGGATGTGTTCAGAAGCCCCTTCGGTACTTCCGGCGTATTACAGTAGTTTTTTATGGTCTCTTCCACATCCGATATGATAAACCGTAAAACCACATCCTTATCGTAATCTTCGATCGCCAGATACTGTTTCAGCTTCTCAAGATCCATGATGCCACCTCTAACCGAGTTTGTGTTTAAATGCGACGATACGGATCTGCTTCGGCTCATATACCGGTTTCCAGTTCGCCGCATCCCGGAGTTCCTCACGGGACGGTCCTTCCGTCTTCGCCACGTTCACATTCGTAAATGCAATTCCCCTCGGATGCAGAATGTTCGTACGGCGATTGATGAGATAATCCACGCCGGATCCTTTCTTTCTGTCCCTGTCAGTCTCCGTCGGCACAAAACCGGCCGGGCTTCCGTTCCCAAGTGCGACCGCGCCATCCCCGAACAGATACGTCGTGTAAACACCCTTCTCCGCAGGACACCCGTCATCTACGATCACCCGTTTCCCCTGATATGTTCCAAATGCTACATCGTTTGACGGCTGTACCGTCTCTATCAGGTTCTGCTTCTTTAAATATGCCTCCGTCGCTGAATGCATGCACACACCGGTCAGCTGCGCCTTCGCATCCCCTAAAAGCTGTTCTGCATCGATAAACGCTCCCCCGCTCCAGTTTGCGGCATTTCCGCTCTTCGCCGAAATGTCCAGCAGATTTGAGGCAAGACGTGTCTCCGCCGACGCAGCGCCATCTCCTGTGCCTGCCGGAACCGTCCCGAAAATACCGTTCAGCACAGCCACAAGCTCTTTCTGCATATCCCGTGCCCAAAAGACCGCTACTAAATCACCGATTGCTTTCATCGGATCCGTACCTGCCAGCGCGGCTGACAGATCGGTTGCACTCCACATCTTCGCGCGCCGTATGATGGCAGCCACATCCTTGTTTGATGTAATCTTGCTGGCTTCCAAATCCTCGCCCTCGATAACCTGCTCTGACTCTCCTGTCAAATCCTCGAAGAACGGCATGTTCACCGTCGGCGCCGCCTGGCTTGCCAGCTTGTCAAATTCCTCATTGTTCGCCACAATGCCGCTGCTCACCAGTGCCGACAGTTCCATGGAACGGTTGACCACATAAGGATTGAACAGTTCCGGCACGATTACGTCCTTTAATGTTGTTCCCATTGATTTTTCCTTCCTTTCCTGATACTAGATTTTTACTCCGGCAGCCGATGCCATCGCTCTCGCCTGTTCCGGGTTGGATTTCAGCAGTTCCCCCTGCTTCGTCATGTTAAATGTTTCCTTTGCAAACGGGTTTTCAAGACCGCCTGCCCCGCCTCCCTGCGGCTGGTATGGCGGTTTCTTCGTCTCCTGCCTAAAAAGGTGCGCCATAGCCTCATCTTCCCTGTACGGCTTCACCGCATCGTCTACTCCGACCGGTTTGTTTTCCTTGTCAAAGGTAAACTTGTCAATACCGCCCGCCTTATAGATCAGGTAGTCCGGGTCGAGCACACCCGCTTTCCCGAGCTGTTCTTTCAGGGCATAAGTCCGCTGTGTATCCTCCGCCGACTTCCTCAGTTCTTTTATCTCGGTTTCGTAACCTCTGATCTTTTCCTGGAGCTCTTCATTGTCCCCGCTTGCCTTTTTCAACTCTTTGATCGTTTCATCCGCAGATTTCAACTCCTTTATCTTTTCATTGAAATCGCTTTTCGGCACCGCATGATTCGGAAATGCCTTCCTGATTTCGCCGAGAACGGCATCCACATCCAGCTTCCCTTCCTCTGATACTGCTGCCTTTTCCAATATTTCTCTGATCCATTCCATTTGCTCATCCTCCATGTTTTTTATTCTGGTACTCCCAGTATAGGATTCACCGGTTATTCTCCCGGCAGAGTGTTTATAATGACAGGACCTGGTATAATCCTGTAATTATCTGCGTACGAAAAAAGAGAGTCTGTCTCCAAACTCTCTTCTTGTCTCTTATGGTTTGCGCCGGCGCAACTTTGCTCTATGCCGCCTAATACCACACTACTGGTCTTTCCTCTGGAATTTCATATCCTTCTTTTTCCTCTTTTAGTGTCTTTTTCAAACCACCAAATGCCATCCGCGCGTATGTACCCCAACGATCCCCAGGCGCTAATGTACACTCCTCTCTCTCCATTGTAGCAAGGTTTATTTTAACATGTCCCGTTCCTCCATCTTGTTCCGGTACATAATCAGCTTCTATGTATTTATCTGTCTTTTTTATGTTTATTAATCTTAGCATAATACCTATCGCTCTCCTCTTTATAATTATAAATCCTGGACACTATGTCATGTGCTTCGTTCTGTGCTAAACCTTTAGACATTAATTCATGTTCTAACATCTCATGTTTTAAAAGCGTCAGGTCATGTTCCTGTATATTCCGACCATCTATTAGCCTCTGCCACGATTGCGCCATTTCATAACTCGGATCAAAATACTCCAATTTCCCTCTTCCCAAATCATGTTTGGTCATAAAAATAAAATCTTTTATGCGGCGTATTTCTTTCTCTGGATAGCCAGTGTTTTCAGCTATTCTTTTTACATCCGTCTTCATTTTTCGGACAGATTCATAATACCGTTCAGCATGAGCCTCTGCTCTTTCACTTCCAGGATTTAACGCTCCGCTTATCTCCTTTGTTTTTATTGTATCACTTTCATGAGATTTTTCAATACTTTTCCCCACATATTCTTTCTTCCACTCCTCATACGTCATATCCGACGGCACATGGTAGGTTTTCCCGTCCGCCCCCCTGGGGGTGGGGGGGCGGGGCGGCGGGGGGGG
>JAIDME010000167.1 GCA_029050705.1 Acetatifactor sp. | reverse complement strand
GTACAGTATCAGGACGGGAAGCGGTGATGTGGACGTGAGAGCGGAGGCCGGTGCAATAGAGATACGTGTGGGAACGGGAAGCGGTGATGTGGAACTGAATCTGACAGCTTTGGAGAGCACGGAAGTAACAGTGAGTACCGGAAGCGGTGAGGCAACCGTCTACAGTGCCGGAGATGTAAGGCATCAGGTGACCAGGGGCACCAGCACTGTGGGCAGCGGTGACTGCAAGGTACATGTGAGCACAGGGAGCGGCGACGCGGAGGTAAGAAGGAAATAGGGAGTGAAGATTTTCTAAGGTGGCAAAGGACGTCACCTAAGAAAATCTAATCACTCCCAGAAGAATCCGCAAAGCGGATTCTTCCAGAGGAGACAGGCTGTCTGAGAATAACAGATTGTTTTTGTAAGATTCAGGGGAACTGCACGGTAATGCGCAGTTCCCCTTTCTCGTAAGCGGCATCTATGGAACCGCCCATGCGCTCGGTGAGCAGCCTGGCGATGGACAGTCCGAGACCTGTGGAAGAGCTGCCTGTCTCAACAGTATAGAAACGGTCAAAAAGCTTTGCGGTGGTGACAGGAGAGAGTCCGGCGGCATGGTTGGAGAAGGTAATAGTGCCGTTCTCAGTCAGGGTGACACACAGGTCTCCGTCGCTGTATTTTGCGGCATTGCTCAGGATGTTGGAAAAGACCCGGGACAGGGAGGATGGGTCCAGCGTTCGCAGAACAGGATTATCGGGAAATGAGATAACAGGCGTAATGTTCCGCTGCTCCAAGCTGTTACAGAGTGCCATAAGGCTGTCCTCCAGGGAACGGTTCAGGGATAGCTGCACCGGGGATTCCTCCCGGACAGACAAAGCGATGGAATAGCGGAACAGCTCCTCCGTCAACTGCTTCATGGTGTCCAGGCGATTTTGCAGGATGGCAAGATAGCGGGCAGACTTTTCTGCGGCAGAAGCCGGAAGAGACTGTCCATTTGCTGTCGTTCCATCGTCCGGCTGCCCGTTAGCAGTCAGTTCCTTCTGCAGCAATTCCAGATATCCGGTCATGGCGGTAAGCGGCGTTCTCAGATCATGGGAGATATTCGTGATGGCTTCCTTTAGCTCTCTGTCACCGTTTTCATATTGAAGCTGCCTGCTGCGGAGCATGGACAGCTGCCTGTTCAGCCGGGCGGCCAGTCGACGGATGTAACGGTCTCCGGAAGATATGCACAAAAGAGCATTTGTGGAAATACCCTTTTGCGCGTCTGTGCCCAGAATATCAGATAATCCGCCGCAGATTTCCCGAATACTTTTGTGAATCAGGAACAGCCTGACAGCGAGAAACAGTAGTATTATAAATAGAATACAGCACAAAAGATAAATCATGATATAATATCTCTCCTTGAGTTATGCGGGCGCCCGCAAGATAAGCCCCCCATAATTACTTAAGATTCTTTTTTTGAAAAGCCAATATGCCCCCCGCTGTTGTGGCGGCTGTGACGAAGAGGGAACAGAGGCATGCCTGCAGGGGATGCTGCAGATAACCAAATTCCGCCAGCTGTAACCCCTGTCCTGTAGGCAGGAAATCCTGGAAAAATTCATAAACCTTCCGCGCAGTACCTGTCAGATATTGAGGATTAGGACGCTCCAGGGGTATTACACTGCCGTCCGCCGCCACATCATATCCGTATTGTATTATTTCCGGGGCAAGTAACCGCTGCAGGATGTACATAGAAACAAATAACAGAGCGAAAATGCCGACAGTGCAGACGATGGCGGAGACAGATTTGCTGGTGATCATCATGGCTAGCAGAGTAAAGAGGCCGGACAGGGCGGCAATTATCAGCACTCCAAAGGCATATTCCTGCACTATGGTGAGGACAGGTGTCTCCGGAGTGCCAAACAGCGGAATGCCCAGCGAATAAGTTATGATAATGGTGGTAAGGCATACCAAAAGAGAAGACACGAAGCAGACTGCCAAAGAAGAGAGATAGACAGATGTTCTGCTGTGTCCGATCACCAGCTTGTTGCGAATGGTGCCGTCGCTGTATTCCGTTCCCAGGAACAGGGCGGCAAATATGGATGTAAACATACCGATGAGTAAAAAGCTGCCATAAAGAAAGCCGTCTAAAGTGAAAGAAAAGTTGTACTGTTTCATATCATAGTAATTGCTGAACAGAGCAAATGCCAAAAATCCGGGCAGCAGAATCATGCCAAGCCAGAAGAACTTATTTTTCCAAAGCCGCGTAAAACCCGCAGACAATAATCTATTCATGATGATTTCCTCCGATCAGATTCATATAGTAGTTTTCCAGGCCTTCCTCCCTTTCATGAAGACTGGAGATAATGCAGCCTTTTGCAGAAAGGGTCTCCACCAGGTCAGTTATTCCGATGGTGTCATAGATTTCCGCCTGGTCATCAGACAGCACACGATATTCCAATCCTTTTTCATCCAGTGCCATACAGAGAGCCTGCACATTCGATACTGTGATGCATAGGCATTTGCGGCAGGCTGCCTCCAGATCCTCAGCGCTGATTTCCCGAAGGATGGTGCCCCGATCGATAAATCCGTAATGAGTGGCAAGCCGGGATAACTCATCTAATATGTGGCTGGAGATCAGAACGGTGATTCCCTTTTCACGATTCAGCTTTAAGATCAGTTCCCGCATTTCCACTATACCCTGTGGATCCAGGCCGTTTGCGGGTTCATCCAGCACCAGAAAGTCAGGATTTCCGGCCAGTGCTGCGGCGATTCCCAGACGCTGCCGCATCCCAAGGGAGAAGTTTTTGGCCTTCTTTTTTCCGGTGTCCGGTAAACCTACCAGCTCGAGGAGGCCGGGAATGGTTTCAAAGGAGGGGAGCCCCAGAATGCGGTACTGCTCTCTCATATTATCCTCTGCGGTCATGTCTGTGTAGATGGAGGGAGTCTCCACCACAGCGCCCATGCGCTTTCGGCTCCTGACTATCTCTTTGGATGTGTTTGGAATCCCAAACAGGGAATATTCCCCTGAAGTTGGAAACTGGAGGCCGCAGATCAGGCGGATGAGGGTGGTTCTACCCGCGCCGTTTTTTCCTACAAATCCATAGATAGCGCCTCTGGGAATGTGCATATTGACACCATTCAGAGCGGTAAAGCTGCCGTACTTTTTCTGTAGTGCCGTGGTTTTCAGTACATATTCCATAATACATTATACCTCTTTTCTGCGACGATTCGCAAATTTGCGCGTGATGCCTGCCGCCGCCCATGGAGTCAATTACTTTTCACGACCCGCAGTGAATGCACATGGAGTCAGAGGCTTTGCTCATGCACTATGGACTCAGTATAAACCATAAAGGTTAAGGAATCGGTTAAGGAAAGAGTAAAGATTTAGTAAAGATTTACTCAGCGGAATGCAGACGAAAGCCGATGCCCCAGACCGATTCAACGGATTCCCGGACGTCTGCCTGCTTCATTTTTTTCCGCAGATTGCTGATGTGGATTTTCAGAGAACTTTCCGTGCAGTCCGGGGTGTCCCGGCTGATGTCCTCAAGGAGGGCGGACTTGGAGACAGGACGTCCGGGGTTCTGCATCAGTTTTTTTAAGATGGCGGCCTCTGTCCTGGTAAGGTGGACAGAATCCTTCCCGGTAAGCAGTTCGTGGGTCTCAGTGTCCAGATGCAGGCTGCCCAAAGTCATGACACATGTCCTGTCTGAAATGTTTTCGGGTATCATGTCTTCAGATGCGGTGGCCATGGTCGGAGTGCCTCCAGCGGGAAGAAACGCGGTGTTGCTCTCATGAAGGCGCAGCTGAACGGCAATGCGGGCAAGCAGCTCCCGCATTTCAAAAGGCTTGGTGATATAATCTGCTGCGCCGCCCAACAGCATGTCAACCTTTTCGTCGATCCCCACCTTTGCACTGACAACAATAACGGGCGTATTTTTAATGCGGGGGAGAAGTTCTTCCCCAGACAGGCCGGGAAGCATCAGATCCAGCAGTATCAGACTGGGCTTTTGTTTTTCCAGCAGAAGTAGAGCCTCTGTACCGGACCAGGCACGGATGACGTGATAACCCTCGGCGGTCAGGCTTTCCTCCAGCAGGCTTCCGATATACTCATCGTCTTCAATGACAGCAATTGTTTTCATGTCTGGCCTTTCTGTTCTGTTATAATGTATTTTTAGTTAATGTACCTGGCTTCAGTCAGTATCTGTGCGTGAATATAGTTATTATGTCATAACCTTCTTTTTTGTCAATACGGGAAATGCGCTTTTTCACTTTTCACTTGCAACGAGTAGTCATATACTGTATAATTAATTAAAACAATTAATTAATAAAAACTAAGGAGAGGAGGATGTGAATGTGCGAGGCATTTGATGCGGGACGCTTCAGGCATATGGAACTTGAGATCGGCTTTGGAGAGAACCGTTTTTCCATGAAGCGGGGCAGCTTTGAATATAAACAGAAGAACAGCGGATTCAGGAGACTGGAGCTGCGGGAAGCGGCGGAAACGACGGATGGCTGTGATTTGATTTACTATGACCCCATTACAGGGCAGGAGATCAGGCTGTGTCTGGTTCAGGAGGAAAACCGACTGAAGGTTAGCTGGAAGGGTGCTGTACCTGAAGGGGTAAACCGCTTCAGGGTTACTTTTTCCACCGGAGAGGAGCATATTTACGGCTGCGGAGAGACTTATTCCAAGCTGGACCTGAAGGGAGAGCTGGTGCGGATCTGGGTGGCGGAGCACCAGAACAGCAGGCGGATCTCCGGAAAGATCATCCGGGAGAAGCTGACAGGCAAGCGCCCGGAACGGATTCTGCCTTTCAAAAAGTACGAATCCTATTACGCGCAGCCGACCTTTGTTTCCAGTCGAAGGTATTTTGTCCATGTGGATACCAACGCCTATTCCGAATTTGACTTTCGGAATCCGTCTAAGATCACGCTGAGGCTGCAGGAGCCGCCGGTGTTTACAGTAGGCTGGGGAAGCAGCTTTGAGGAGGTGTCTGGGCGTCTGTCGGATCTGCTTGGGCGGCAGAACAGTCTGCCTGACTGGATATATGACGGCGGCATTCTGGCTGTTCAGGAGGGTCCGGAGGCAGTGGACAGGAAGCTTCAAAAGGCCTTTGACGCGGGGGTCAGGGTCAACGGCGTCTGGTGCCAGGACTGGTCCGGATGCAGGCGCACCGGCTTTGGTTATCAGGTGATGTGGAACTGGCAGTTTGACGGAGAACTTTATCCGGAACTGCCGGAGAAAATCAAAAAGTGGCGGGAGCAGGGAGTTCGTTTTCTGGGCTATATCAACCCATTCCTGGCCATTGAGAAGGACATTTACCGGGAAGCCTCGAAGAAAGGATATTGTGTAAAGGATAAGGAAGGAAAAGATTATCTGGTGACTATCACCACCTTCCCGGCAGCCATGGTGGATTTCACCAATCCGGAGGCATACCGATGGTACAAAAGCCTGATCAGGGAAAACATGATCGGTATCGGCATGAGCGGCTGGATGGCGGATTTTGGGGAATATCTTCCCGTGGACTGCGTGCTGTACAGCGGTGAGGACCCGGGGGTGGTACATAATACCTGGCCGGCAATCTGGGCGGGGCTTAACAGGGAGGTGATCCGTGAATGCGGCATGGAGGGAGAGATATTTTTCTTTACCCGGGCGGGGCACACGGGAACCATCGCCAATTCGGACATGATGTGGACGGGAGATCAGCATGTGGACTGGTCTGTGGACGATGGTCTGCCCTCCGTGATTCCGGCAACCCTTTCTCTTGCCATGAGCGGATACTGCATCACTCACTCTGACGTGGGCGGATACACCACCATCATGCACATGCGCCGCAGCCGGGAGCTGCTGATGCGCTGGGAGGAGATGAATGCTTTTTCGCCCCTGTTCCGCAGCCACGAGGGGAACCAGCCTGTGAACAACGTACAGTTTGACGATGATGAGGAACTGCTGGGACAGCTGGCGCGGTGTACGGAGATACATTGCAGGCTGAAGGATTATCTGAAGGATTGCGTGGAGGAAGCGGCAAGGCGGGGAATTCCCGTGATGCGTCCGCTGTTCTACCATTATGACCAGGAGCCGCTGTACACGGATAAGAGCGCTTATCTTCTTGGCAGGGATATTCTGGTAGCTCCGGTGCTGAAGGAAGGAGCGACAGAGAGAGACTGCTATCTGCCGGAGGACAGATGGGTACATCTGTTTACAAAGGAGGAATACGGAGGCGGTCCCGTCACGGTACATGCGCCTATAGGGCAGCCGCCGGTGTTTGTGCGCAGGAACAGCGAAAGGTTTGAGGAACTGATAAAAATAGTATAGAGAGGGTTAATGTATGAACGAGAAGGGAAAGAGAGAACGAAGTCTGTGGTCTAAATGCGCCTATGGTTTTGCGGATATTTACGGGGGCGGCGCGTTTGTCATCATCGGCACCTTTTTCACGGTGTTTCTGACAAAGTCTTTAGGGATGTCACCGGCGCTGGCAGGTACCATACCGCTGATCGGAAAGGTATGGGACGCGGTCACTGACCCCCTGATGGGAAACATCTGTGACCGCACCAGGTCAAGATTTGGTGCCAAGCGCTTATACATACTGATAGGAAGTATTGTTTCAGCCATCACCTTTGTGCTGATGTGGATTGTCTTCCCCGGAAATACGGTGGGCGGGCAGTATTTCTTTTACATGCTGATGTATATGCTATTCTCCACCGGCTTTACCATTGTCATGGTGCCCTACAATGCGCTGCTGCCTGATATGGTGGAGGATTACACGGTGCGGAGTAAATTTTCAGGTGTCCGTATAGTGTTCTCTACCTTCGGAGCTATCCTGGCGGGGCTGATCCCCACTTTGCTCATCAAGGACAACACGGATGCCTCGGCCTATCTGACAGTGGCGGTGATCTTCGGCATTATCTTCCTGATCGTCATTCTGCTGACCTTTTTCGGAACATGGGAAAGGCAGAAAGAGCCTGTGAAGATCGGGTTCGGGGAGAGTTTTGTCCAGTCGCTGACAGTCTATAAGAGCAGATCCTTCCGGCTGTTTATTGCCATCTTCGTCTGCGGGCAGGGAGCGGCGGATTTTGTCACGGGTCTTGCGGTATATTATGTAGACGATGTGCTGAATGCCTATGGCGGCGGGCGATTTACCTATCTGATGGCGGTTATCCTGCTGTCGCAGTTTGTGGGAACCCTTTTGTTTTCGCCCATCATGGCAAAAACCTCCAAAAAGTTCCCCATTCTGCTGGGATTTCCGGTGCGTATAGCGGCCACGCTTGTCATGCTGTTCTTCTCTCATGAGGGAGCCAGCTTTGGGGTCATCCTGGCGCTGTCCTTTGTCATCGGTTTAGGTATGGCAGGTTCGTCCACCAGTATTTACGCGATGCTTGCGGATATGGCGGATGTGGATGAGCTGATCACCTCCATCAATCGTCCGGGCACCTGTTCCGCCATGGCAACCTTTATGCGTAAGATCGCTGCCGGTCTTTCCAGCGCCGTCATCGGAATTTTGCTTGCTCTGGCAGGCTATGATGAGGCAATCGCAGCTGTGGGAGGAAGGCAGAGCGGGGCTACCCAGCGGGGAATTGCGTATATCTATGTATTTGTGCCTGTGGCACTGATGGCAGCGACGCTTGCTTTCGCCGTGCTCTTCCCCATGAATAAGCCGGAGTTTGAAATCATCAGGAAGGAGATTGCCCGCAGAAAGGGTGAAGATACCAGCAAGGCAACTCCGGAGGAGATCGCGGTCTGCGAGAAGGTCACGGGCTATTCCTATGACAGGCTGTGGAAGAGGGAGAACGCCCTGAAGATGAAGGGTCAGGGGAGAAATAAATAACATTACGAACCGGGCAGACCAGAAATTGAACTAACCGGCCCCGGCAAATATAAGAAAAAAGGAGAATGAAATCATGAAGTATTTTCTGGACAGTGCAAAGATGGATGAAATTAAATATGCGTATGAGACCTTCGGCATCGACGGTGTCACCACGAACCCAAAGCATATCATGCTGAGCGGAAAGCCCTTTATGACGGCAATCACGGATATTGCAAACTGGGTGAAGGAGGAAGGTCTGGAGGGTTATGAGAAGTTTCCCGTGTCTGTGGAGATTAACCCTCATCTGGACAAAGCGGAGGACATGATCGCTGAGGCAAAGAAGATTGCGGCGCTCAGCTCCAATTTTGTCATCAAGATTCCTGCCACGGAGGAAGGTATTTCTGCGGCAAGAAAGCTGGAGAAGGAAGGAATCCGCACCAACGTGACGCTGATCTTCTCGCCTGCGCAGGCTATTCTGCCCGCAAAGAACGGCTCTAAGTTCGTCTCCCCGTTTATCGGCTGGAAGGAGGCCAACGGTGAGGACTGCAGGGAGTATATTAAGA
>JAIDME010000166.1 GCA_029050705.1 Acetatifactor sp. | reverse complement strand
TATTGGATGGTGAGCAGTATCAGAAATGCCGTTACATGGCGTTTCAGCCTACATTGAGTGAGGAAAACAATCCGTACATAAAGCAGTTTTTAGAGAAAGAATTGCGGGCAGATCATTGACAGACTGAATTGTCTATATGATATGCTATGGGCGGAAAGGAGATCTTTTATGCAAAATTTGATGGAACTGTTATCAATTGAGTTCAATTGTAAACCTGATGATTTTTTAAAATCGAATAATATTCTAATCGTCTCAGAGCTGCATGAGGGCAGACGAGTCTATTCCTCAGAAAAATACTTTTTCCATATGGTGACAATGGGTCAAAATGCTGTCGTGACCGCCGATGAGTGCATGCAGGATTTTCTTAGAGCTTATATCGACGTAAAGCAAGGGCACTATCTTTTTGAAATACCAAATCTTTTGCCTATTGAGCGTGAATTAAATAAGTACGGCTATACGCTCACACAAACATACCATATGTTTTTATCTTGCGAACAGATCAAAGCGGAGAAGAAATATCCTGTTAAATGGTTCTTTGATGATGAGATACATAGGTTTTACGGCGATAAACGATTTCCAAATGCAATTTGTTCGGAATATAAGCCGGAACGACCGGACAAGGTAGTTGTCTGTGCCTATGACGGAGATACAATAATGGGAATGGCAGGTTGTTCCGAGGACGCTCCGCATTGGCAGCAGATCGGCATTGATGTTTTACCTGAATATCGTTCAAAAGGGGTAGGAACATATCTTGTAACGCTCCTCAAAAATAAAATTATAGAGTGTAACAATATTCCATTTTATGGTACTTCTGTTTCAAATTATCATTCGTGGAATATTGCATTAAACTGCGGATTTAAGCCAACCTGGTTAGAAATCGGAGCAAAAAAAATTGAATAACCCGTCTGTATTTCCATAGCTTTTTTAGGCTTGAACAGCGCAAACGCTTTATTTCTATATTGTTGTAAATTCCGGTTTGAAGGGTTGAAGAAGCAGTTTTTTTCTTGCAAAGCCTGTTCGAATGTGATATATTGTAAACATAAAGGAGCAGCTGCCCACAAAGTGGTTAGCCTCCCTGGGGTATAAAGCCTACCTCGTACGGGCTAAGTGACAAGGTAGGCTTTTTATTTTCGCTTGTTTTTCCTATCTATGTAGGCAAGCAGTGTAATTAAAAATGTCGCAAACAAGATTAAATCCTGAAACGAAAACATTTCCATCCGCACCACCTCCCTTCTTTTGCAAGTCAGGGAGGCTACCACCTTGTAACACGGTCACTCCATAGTCTCGAATATAACACATTTCTGCGACGATTTCAATCGGCAAATCAAATTTTTTTCCGGAATCCTATTTTTCAGATTATTCATGCAGTAGTTGTTGCCAAAGTGCCCTCTTTTCACCATTTCCAAATTTGCCCTTATAGTCAGCTTATAGTCAGGAGAAAAATTAACATTAGATAAACATTGGTTATGGTATAATAAAGAGTCCACATAAGGAGAGCAAAATATGAGATTGTTGATCATCGAGGATGACAGGCAGCTTGCCGATGAAATGAAAACGGGTTTAGAGCGGCAAGGCTTCACTATTGATATGGCTAACACAGGTCTTGAAGGAGAGGAAAAGGCATGTGTGACGGATTATGACGCTGTTCTGCTTGACTTGAATTTACCGGACAAGGACGGAATTGACATACTTGTCTTTTTGCGGAACAGCGGACGAAATATGCCTGTGCTGATCGTATCGGCCAGGGATGCCGTAAAGGAAAGAGCGGCCGGACTTGACCTGGGAGCAGATGATTATATTGTGAAGCCCTTTGACTTTATTGAGTTGACTTCCCGTATCCGTGCTGTTGTTCGCAGGTTTTACGGACGGACAAGTCCACGGATCACCATTGGCGGCTTGTCCGTCAACCCGGCTACATGCACAGCAGCATGGGAGAATGAAAGTATACCACTATCTGCAAAAGAATTTGATATTCTTTTGTACCTTGCGGAATGTTACCCGAAAATCGTATCCGGCGAGGAAATCATTGAACACACATACAACGAAGAATTTGACCTGTTTTCTTCGGTGCTGCGGGTACACATTTCAAATCTCCGCAAAAAGCTGCAGGCAGCCAGCGGACAGAATCTGCTGATAACGGTAAAGGGAAAGGGATATCACTTATGCAAAAATTCCGAAGAATAAAGTTTCAAAATTTTGTTTTACTGTACACCCTGTGTCTGATAGTTGTGTTCATCCTTGTTGCATTCATCTTGATCCTGAATGTTAAGATTGATATACCGGAACAGCTGCAGGGATATTATGTATCTGTTGATGGAGCGGCGTTTACAGAGAATGGCTTACTGATTCCGTTGAATGAATTAGAAAAAAGCGTTGTCACAGAACTGGAAATCCATTCTCTTTTTATACCCTATTATGCATCGATCATCACCCGCACGACCCTGACCGCCTTTGCCATTTCTCTGATATTGTCCTTTGGGTTTGCGCATATTCTAACCGGCAGGATCATAAAACCGATTGAGGAAACGGCAAACAGTCTTAAAAACAGAAATAAAAAAGCAATTAATTTGCGCATAGCTTTCCCCAAAGAATTATCCGATATCGAGTCCGCATTTTCGGACGTGAAAACGGAAATATCCTGTCTGTATGCAGATTTTGAAAATCTTAGTTCTTTCATTTCCCATGAGCAGAAAAATTCCCTTGCACTGCTGCGGGCCGTAATACAAAATGAGTGCCCTGCTGTGGCCGAACGGACAACCGCGCAGCTTGACCGCATGGTAAAAAGCCTTGACGATATTTTGACCTTATCTGCAAATGAAAGTGTACTTGAAAAAGTGGATCTGCCGCTTATTTGCGGAATGGCAGTAGATGAATACAAAAAAGTGTATCCTGATATATCTTTTGATTTTGACGAGGAGTCGGATTTGTATATTGCGGGTCAGGAACTGTTGGTATACAGGGCGGTGTCAAATCTGATCGACAATGCTGTTAAATACGGCCAGGACAAACCTGTTGCGGTGTATGTGGGTACACAAAATGACTGTCCCTATGTATCCGTTGAGGACTTTGGAATCGGCATCAATATGGAGCAGCAGGAAAAAATCTTTGAAAACCGTTATCGAGTCGGGAGCAGAAAGAAAGACGGTTACGGAATAGGCCTTAGTCTGGTCCGCCATGTGGCGGAATTATGCGGAGGATTTGTCTGGGTAGACAGCAGGGAAAACTGCGGTTCAAAATTCAAGCTTGTTTTTCCTGTCTTTACGCCGGATTAACATTGCCTCTGATAGAATGTATCTTGAAAGCAGCCACGGAGCTTCAACTGAGAAAAGGAACAAATTGCAGCAAGCAGCAAATGAACAGGAGGATTTTATGTATTTGATTTTTCACGCACTTAAAAACATAGTGCGAAACAAGGGGCGGTATATGCTGATCGGCACCGTATTGATCATATGTTTAACGTCGATCACAGTTTCCGCCATGATTCATTTTACAACAGAAACGGTCATTGATGACTATTCGGATCGTTTCGGCGCAAGCGTCTGCTTTACACCTGATCTGAGAAAACTGCTTGCTCTTACAAAACCGGACGAAAAGGGAATGTTTCATAATCCTGAAATCACCACGGAGCAGTATCTCGCTTTTTCTAAATCAGATGCCGTAAAAAATACGCTCTTTCAAGGCTCACGGCAGACCTACAGTGACGGGCTTATGGGATTAGACCAGGGCGGTGAGGAGAACTTTTATGCTTCCGGCGGTTGGGAGAGCATGGGATTCACAGATTCGACAGATGCACAGTCGGGCAATGTGCAGAGGCAGGCTCCCAACACGGTTGTTCTGGGTTACTCTGATTATTCTCTGATGGAGGATTTTACTCAGGGGCTGCGGGAGCTGGACGAGGGAAGCTTTTTCAAAGCCTCCGGAGAGTGTATGGTGAGCAGAGACTTTGCTGACCTGAATGGCTTGAAACCGGGCGATCAGCTTGAACTGCAGGATGTGAACAACACAGAAGTGGGTCCGCTCCGTTTGATCGTTTGCGGAATTTATCTGGATATAACGACACCGCAGCCGAATGGCGGCGATTGGGCGCTCAATAATCGGCGCAATGAAATCCTCACCAGCTTTTCCACACTGGAAGATCACAGCACTTTCGGGCTTTATGTGACGGCAGTTTACTATCTGAAAAATCCCGGGCTGGCGGCCGACTTTGAGCGCTATGTACGGGAGAACGGGCTGCATGAGGTCTATAATGTAAACGTAGATGCAGAAAGCTACAACCGGATCGTAAAGCCGGTTGAAAGCCTGAAAAGTATTTCAACTGCTTTTCTTGTGGTGATACTCATAGTGGGGTGCCTGATCCTGATCCTGTTGTCAATGCTGGGGATACGGGAGAGAAAGTATGAAATCGGCGTACTCCGGGCAATAGGCATGCCAAAAGCGAAGGTTGCCTATGGACTCATCTGCGAATCTGTTTGTATCATGATTCTGTGCCTTTGTATTGGTTTGTGCGCGGGCAGCCTTATCGCGCAGCCTGTGTCAGACAGGATCATGAAGGAGCAGACAGACCTTGTGGAACAGCGTCCCCAGGCAGACTACGGGGATATTATTTCTAGTACATCCGGTATAAATGAAAACCCTACTGCCCTTCAGGAGGTGGACATTATCCTGATGCCGGAAAGCATTGCATTCACCGCCGTTATCTCACTGGTGCTTGGTCTGCTTACAAATATTACGGGAATCTTCTATATCACAAGATATGAGCCTGTGAAAATACTGTCAGAAAGGGGCTGATCACATGAGTACACTGCATTTGGATCATATTTCCTACACATATGAAAAAACTGAGATGCCTGTACTGCGCGATATTACAGCCGACTTTGAAGCTGGAAAAATGTACGCCATTATCGGGAAATCCGGCGCAGGCAAGACAACACTGTTGTCCCTGATCTCCGGGCTTGATGTATGCGGGCAGGGGAGGATTTTCTATAATGGTCAAGATTTGAAAAGTATAAACAGGGACAGATACAGAGCATTAAACATCGGTGTGGTTTTCCAGAACTATAATCTGCTATTGAACGCTACCGCCGTCGAAAACGTCGTCCTGTCAATGAATTTGAGCGGAGACAGGAGTGCCGGCAGGAAATCGTCTGCATACGGACTTTTAGAAAAGGTGGGGATTGACCGGACCACTGCAGACAGGAAAATATTAAAGCTGTCCGGAGGTGAGCAGCAGCGGACAGGCATTGCCAGGGCACTATCTCACAATCCGGATATTCTGATCGCAGACGAGCCCACAGGAAATCTGGACGAAAGCACGGAGGAGGAGATCATGCAAATCCTTACAGGTCTTGTAAAGAATGAAAAACGCTGTGTCATTATTGTCACCCATTCTCACAGGGTTGCATCCTATGCAGATGAAGTGCTGGGCTTATTGGGCGGCAGGCTGATAACGGTAAACCAAAAAAGCGCATTAGTGGGCAATTAGCACTTGCTTTTTCGCGCTTATCAGATTCTTTATTCTTATTGCCATATGACTTATAATGGCAATAAGGATAAGGAGGTTGATTTTATGAACATCAACGTTATATCGAAATACTTACAATTTCTGCGCAAAAGCCATAATTATACACAAGATGACCTGGCGAAAAAATTAGACGTATCAAGGCAGGCAGTTTCAAAATGGGAAACAGGAACAGCTATCCCCGACCTGGAGGTTTTGCTGAAAATTTCCAAACTATATGACATCACGATAAATGATATATTAGAACCCGGGATACAGCCACAGAGGATAACTGATTTTGAGCAGATTTCTACAATCTCTGAAAAGGAAGTGAAACAAGTGTTGAAACAGTTTGACGCTGATTCCCTTGTAACAGCCCTAATGGGGGCGTCTCCCGAAACAAATAGTTTTTGTGAAAGAATGTTTCCCGATATAGATTTTGAAATGATAAGAAACAATATTGGCAGGATCAGAATTGAAACTGTTGAGGATATGCAGAACCAGATTGTTGCTATGATAAATTTGCAGGCGGAGCAGTGCTTGTAATCGGCGCGATACGGATGGCAGCAATTTTCAAAAAGCAGCAGCCGGCCGCAAAATGGCTGGTCTACATGAGGATTTAAGGCCTGCCTGTATCGGTAAAGTGACAGTGCAGGTTTTTAAGATGATCTAATAGCCAAAATGTAACCGGCCTGAAAATAACATAACAACCATATCCGAGCATTCCGCCAAACACGTTAGTTATTAAGTCCGTGATATCCGAAGACTTGGAACCATTGATAAGCGGCTGCAATATTTCAATACCCAGACTCATCAAAAAACAGAAAAATGTCGTTTTGCTAAATTTAGCAGTTCTATTTTGGGTTAACGGAAATAGGAAACCAAATGGTATGGTCATGATAATGTTCAATACTACCTGCCTTATATAATCCCCTCTTCTCGCCAGGACATCTATAAACGGCACCATATTCATAGGTACATAAGGATGATTCAGGATAAACGGGATATGTGTTATTATCGGCATCAAGGTAAAATATAGCACAAAAGAAAGATATATATACATTAGTGTGTTGACAAGCAATATATCTTTGCCCTTGACTTTCCACTTGCCGAAAAAAACAAAAGCATATAAGAGAATCAAAACTGTAAAGTCTATCAGGTATTTCATAGTAATCCTTCTTTCAAATTTTCAGCGGGCATTTCGTGATTATACTTGTAAATGTCCGGAACAGGAAACTTATCCTCTATTTTTGCATTTTATCATTGTGGGGATTTACAGTCAATCTGCCAGTATGTTAATATATGGAATGATAAGAATGTCATGTATTGTGAAATTACTTTCAAAGGGGTAAAATATGAGCGAAGTATTGAAATTTACCAACAGAGAAGAATTCCGTGAATGGCTCCGTGACCATTGCCTTTCAAGTGCTGGTGTATGGCTTTTGTTTGGCAAGGCCGGTGGGCCGAAAACAATCAAAGCAGGGGAAGCACTGGAAGAAGCTCTCTGCTTCGGCTGGATTGACGGGCAGATGGAAAAGATTGATGATAAAACCTATAAAAAGTATTTTTCTCTGCGCAGAGAGAATAGCAAATGGTCAGAGAAAAATAAAGCATTGGTGAAAAGCCTTGAAGAACGAGGGCTTATGACTGATTTCGGCAGGAAGAAGATAGATGAGGCCAGGAAAAACGGCCAATGGGACGCTCAAAATCCTCTGGCAATCATTTCAGAGGAACAGATTGCCAGCCTGTCTGCACTGCTGAAAGGGTACGAACCCGCTTACACAAATTTTCAGGCCATGCCACCATCTGTAAAGAAAACCTATACGCGAGCATATCTCGACGCAAAGACAGATGTAGGGCGGGAAAAGCGAATCGCCTGGATGGTAGACAGGCTCAATAAAAATCTAAAACCCATGTAATCAAGGACACTTTTACGTTGGGGATGAACGTTCGCAATTAGAGTTTAATTGAAGTGTAATTGTGTCATTGCACTGAAGTATGAGGAGTCCGTAGGCGGGCTCCTTTAATTATTTAATAAGTGATCATAACGGTTTTGCCGGAATTCGTTTCCGGTGAAAGAGAAGCGATACAATTTGCAATAATTATGCATTCCTATGCTATCTTTAGAGGTAGTCAGGAGGTCCGTCATGAAAAAATCCCAAATATGTTTGTTAATTGAAAAATATAGCGGAAGCCATTTATTACTACTTTGTTTCGGGCAGTGCAGGAAGAAGAATATTTGGAGGATAGTTTACTACAGGGATTGTGATAAGGTGATTTTATATGGATATGGGAGGGAAGACGTATGCTTCAGAGATTTAAAGTCCGAAATTATAGAAATTTTCGTGACGAGCTTATTTTTTCTTTTAAAACTTTAAAAGATTATGAATTCAATAAAGAGTTGATAAAGGATGGAATCATCAAAGACTGTCTGGTGGTAGGTGAAAATGCAAGCGGGAAAACCAATTTGGGTTATGCAATTTTTGATATAATTTGGCATTTGACGGATAAAAACACGAAAGTGACGGGGCAGTATTATGCCAATTTATATAATGCGGATCGGCCTGTGGAGTTTGAGTATCTTTTTCAGTTTGGAAATTCAACTCTAAGGTACTGTTATGAAAAGAGGTATAAGAACTCTATTATACGGGAACAGATATTGGTGAATGAAAAGAAAATATTGGAAAATGATTTTACAGGCACAAAGGTTTTACTGAAAGGTGCAGAAAACCTGGATTTGGAGAAATGGGATAGAAGTGTTTCTTTGGCAAAGTATGTATATGCAAATACGGTTTTGGACAAAGAAGATGCCGGATGTAAAGCATTTTATGAATTTATGCAGTTTGTAAATCATATGCTGTGGTTTAGCGACACAGAGGCAAGAGATTATATTGGATTTGCAAATGAAATGGACTTTCTGTTTAATGAGATTGCTAACAGAGAAGGGGCTGTGGAGGAGTTACAGGCTTTTTTGCAGGACTTTGGAATTTTCTATCAGCTGTCAGTAAAGGATACCGAGGAGGGTAAAAGTATATGTTGTAAAATGGGAGAGAGGGAAGTATCGTGGTATTCCCTGGTATCAAGCGGGACCAGATCCCTTATTTTCTTTTTTTACTGGTATATGCAGATTGAAAAATGTTCTTTTCTCTATGTGGACGATTTTGATGCATATTATCATACAGATCTGGCCAGAGCGGTGGTTAGTAAAATCATTAAAATACCAAATGTACAGGCTGTTATTACGTCACATAATACGGATCTGATGTCTAATGATTTACTGCGGCCGGATTGTATTTTTAAATTGGAGGATAATAAAATTAATCCTTTTTCGGAATTAACGGATAAGGTATTAAGAGAATCCCATAACCTGCAAAAAATGTATAAAGAGGGAGCGTTTAATAACTGAGGTTTTGTCAGTAACACTGTTTGTGGCCGGCAGTCTGTACATGCGGTGGACAAAGCTTCGGGAAGTTTGTATTCTATGGTGAAGTCGATCAAAGAAATAGAACTAAGGAAACATTAATTAATTCAAGCTGAATACTCCAATTAATATCAAGCCATCATGGATATATGGGCTTTAATATGTCTTAAATAGAAGGGTGAAGTTTATTATGAAAAAACTAAAATCTTAATCCTCTGATTTTAAGGGTTGATGCATTAGAAAAGTAAGAGAGGAGCTACGCATTGATTTCTTAGTGCGACTGCTCCTTTTTGACGACTAAAAGATATTTAATGAAGAGAATATATTTGTGACCACCGGCAATTTGTGTTTCCGGCGGAAATCATTTATAATATATGGTAACTGTTCAGAGGCGGTGTTACGATTGATAATTATTGATGATGAAGCGAGGGAACCGTATGAGACAAATACCATATCAA
>JAIDME010000165.1 GCA_029050705.1 Acetatifactor sp. | reverse complement strand
CCCTCCCATCCCTTGGGCCGGGTTCTGCAGCGCAGCAGCCAGCTGCTTGTACAGGAAAACGAGAACCAATATATTCTTTGTTTTCCCGCGGCGGACAGTTCCCTGGGAGCACGCCTCTCCCGGGACGGTTCTGATGTTCTCATTTTTGCCGCCGGACAGCCCACAGAAGTCTTTGTAAAGGACATCTTCCATGCCATCCGCCTGTGCTTTCTCTTCCTTGCCCAGCAGAGGGGTCTGTTTGCACTGCACTCCGCTTCTTTCCTGTACAGGGAGCATATCTGGCTGTTCTCAGGACACTCCGGCGCAGGAAAGAGCACTCATACCGGCCTTTGGAAGGATCTTTTAAAGGTTCCCCTGATCAACGGCGATCTGAATCTTTTGGATCTGAACGGTTCCATACCCACAGTGCACGGTCTGCCCTGGTGCGGCACTTCCCAGATCAGTACCCCCGGCTGCTGGTCCCTGGGCGGAATCATCTTTCTCCGAAAGGCTGCACACAATGAAGTTCAGCAGCTTCCCGATGAATCAAAACAGCTGATGATTTCTCAGCACCTGATTTCTCCTGTCTGGACGAAGGAACAGGCTGCCCTGAATCTGGATGCTGCAGGGGAGATTTGCGGCCGCGTCCTTGTCTGCCGCCTCTGCTGCACCAAAGAACCCGAAGCTGTGAATACCATCCGTGCCGCCCTGGATCAGTGCCTGGATAACAGCTGATCCTTTATATTCTTTAAGATTCCCAATGCTTTCCTCATCAATAGCCGGAACTCCGCTGTTCTGTGATAAAGCAGCAGATACACCAGATTGGGAATAAACAGGCAGCAAACAAGTCTCCCTGCCCACATCGCAGCCAGAGACCCCGTAATCCTTCTGCACAAAAGGTCTGTGCAGAACCATACCCCAAATGTCACTGTTCCGTACAAAGCATAGCGGGCAAAAAAACTCCTGGACGGACAGTTTAATTTATGTTTATACAATATATATGGCCCCACCCACAGAGAGGTTGTCAATGTGCTGATGGTTGTCCCCAGGAAAACCCCTGCCGTTCCCCAATACATACCCAATATAATGGAAACCACCAGATTAATGACCGCTTCCAGGATGGAAACGTATCTGTCATATCGAAACAGCCCCATGGAATCCCGGAATATCATGGTAGCCCGGCAGGTTCCCATCAAATAAAAATTCACACATAATATCAGGGTAATGTCCTTCGAAAAGACAAACTGCGATCCGAAGCTGACCCCCACAAAGGAATCCAGCAGCTCATACAGACATATCGCCGCAAATCCGAAGGCCCATTGTCCCGCAAAAAAAGCGGCCTCAAATATTTTTTTAATGCGCTCTCCCTTTTCTTCCACTCCAAGGTTGCCCACGCTGGCGGAAATGGCCAGAAACACCTTGTCCAATATCTGCTTCACAGAACCTATCACCAGATAATAATTGGAATAACAGCTTACGCTGGTAATCCCGACTATGGAAGACAGCAGCAGGTTGTCCGTATTATTTACCGCCACCTTTCCTATTTTGTGCATCAGCATAGCTCGAACATTCCTGTAAATGTCATTTTTCTCCTGCTTTGAAAGGTTCTCTGCCTCCTTATCCTTCAGATAAGGATACATTTTATCCGCCTTCCGGGAAATGCAAAAATTGTTGGTAATGGTACACAGGATAAAGATCAACACGTACAGGATAAAATTTTTCGTCAGTAAAATTACCGATATCTGAAGCAGATTCTGCACGATCAAGAATACGGTCTGATACAAAACCCCAATGTAATTCAACTGGTGCGCATCCAGCAACGCCGCCTTATATATCAGTAAATAGGAAATGACCGAGTTCAGCAAATACATCAAATATATAAAGATCAGATGCTCCACCTTGTCCTGATCCTTGACCAGAATATCCATAAACGGTATTACCATCAGTCCGCCCACCAGCACAATACCCGCTACAATTCTGTAAAACTGACGGTACAGTCGCATGTATGATTTCTGCTTTTCCAGGTCACCTTCAGACACCGGCCTGTACAGAGCATAAGTGATAGCGCTCCCCAGCCCCAGCTCCGACAAAGCCAGTACATTCAAAATATTCGTGAATAAACCGTTGATTCCTACATATGCATCTTCAAGTGTATGTGTAAACACAACTCTGGTCAAATATCCCACCAGTATTGCTGTGACATTTGCCACCATTGCTACGGTAGTATTTCGTGCGGAGTATTCTGTTCTGCTTTTCTTTGCCACAATGATTCCTCCAAATTCCGTCTTCACCTACACATCCGCAGCACCGAAAAAAACATCCATAATACGGTTCCAGTTCTTCAGCACATTCTCCGTTTGAAACTGTTCCAGATTACGGTGAGTGTTCCCGGACAACTGCTCCCATAACGCCTCATTCTCCATCAGCGTCTCCAGTTTATCTGCCATAGCCCTGCAGTTATAGGGTTCTACCAGGTACCCGTTGACTCCATCCTCAATAATCTCCGCAGGGCCTGTCGCAACATCGAAGCTGACGGCAGGCAGCATATAAAGTTTAGCCTCCAGCAGACACATTGGCAGTCCCTCCCTTCGGGATGTCAGCACATATATTTTTGCTTTTCTTAAATAAGGGACCACATCACTCACTCTTCCGGTCAAAACAAGCTGTTCCTGCAGATCATTCGCCAAAATTAATTTTTCAAGATATGCCCTCTCCTCTCCCTCTCCCACAACCATCCATTTCCAGTCCGGATGCTTTTTCAGGACATCCACTGCTACCTGTCCCAGATAATCCAGTCCCTTTACAGGCACCAGATTTCCCACTGTGATCAGCCAGTTCTCCCTTTCCGTCCCGTCCTCCCTGACTGCCTCCGGTATGGGATTGCTCACCACGGAAATATTCCGCTTTCTGCCCAGTCTCGTTTCATAACTGCTCCTGTCCCTCTCTGTCAGCGTGACCACATAGTCTGTCCGTTTTACGGAATATTTCAAAATAAAATGCCTGTACAGGGATTTCAGTTCGTAATCGCAGTTAAAATGCTCCCAGGAAACCACCTTCGTTTTCAGACCCTTTGATGCCGGAACGGAAAGCACGTCCAACACAATATCAATATCCACGATTACATCAATAGCCCGCTCCTTCAAAAAGCGCCGCAGTTTCGGTATCACTTTGAGGTATCCCGGTCCCGGCTTCAGCCATCTGTCTCCCAGCGCAAAATGCTCCACGCTCTCATGCAGAGGGAAGAAAAGTTCCTCCGACTGTTCCGTGAGGCTCAGTATGAGGATTCTGTATCTGTTCTGGGCGGCCAGCCCTCCCGCCACTGTGACCGCTGCCCGCTCCGTTCCGCCTCCCCTGGTAATGTCCCCCGAGAAAAAACATATTGTCTTCAAGTTTACTCACTCCTTCATGGGACTTCATCATAGCCGCCGAAAAACTCCTGCCGCAGCTGCTCCCGCAGTTCCTCCATCCCCTCCAGCGTCAATGTACCCACCCGATAGCCTATGTTGTCCGGATCCTGCTCATTGCCCAACAGTATCCTGCTTCCCGAAAGGACATCAGTAACGGAAAAGTAGACCTCCAGTTCTCCCTGCGGCAACCCTCCCAAAGGCAGTTCCCAGTTCAGGGTCATAAGTTCCTGCGATTCCGTTCCTCCTGCAAGACTTCGTATATCCTGCCCCGGATCCAGGCTGTAGGCATACTCCCTGCCCTGTTCCCTGTCATACAGCACCAGCTTCACCAGTGCTTCCCTGTAAACAGGAGCAAAACCTACATTTTGTATCGTGATTCCCGCTGTCAGCCGGTCCGACTTCCAGTCGTAATCCAACGCTGCCTCCCGTAATACCAGACGATACCCCAGGTGACGCTCCATGTAAGTCAGCCCATCCATGCCGTCAAAGCAGCTGTCTTCCCGGACAGTGTTTTTTTCCCATTTATTCAATACCCTGGTATCATAATCACGGTTCAGATAGGTGATATGCATGACTTTCATATCTTCCACTGCATTTTCAAAATCATTGTATTCATTTTCAATAATAACTTCCCCCCCATTGGGCACGGATCTGCATAAAACATCCTGAAATTGCAGCTCCTTACGGCGGCTCCACTGTGAAAAGGGGTTTTCTTCCGCTTGTTCTGTCAAGCTGTAGGTTCCGTAGTCAGTGGCACTCGCCAGCATACCGTCATTGAACAGGCCCAGTCTTGCGACCGGGTTCCCGCCTCCTCCCGCCACCTGCACCGGATCGGAAATACCCGTAATACTGCGCCAATGTGCAGGCGTGCGCACCGCCATGTAAGTAGTTTCCCCAACGGCGGCAAATAATTTTTCCGCAAGAGTCTGCATCTCCTTCGTGCTCAGGTATTTCGAATTGTTCATCTCACCGTAATTTCCCACAAACAATCCCTGTACCAGGAAAATCCGGTCCTCATATTTTTTCAGCAGACTTGATACCTGCTCTATGTGCCTTAAGATCACATCCAGACTGCCCGGTTCAGACTGCAGGTTTTTTCCGTCCCAGTCATACACAAATCGCAGAATCAACTGCTTATCCACACCTGCCAGCGCTTCCAGAAGATTATCCAGGCTTTCCAGTCCCTTCGCCGAGATTTCTCCCTCCCGGAAGTTCTTCAGGTTCACCTCAATCAGGGTAAGGCCGCTGCCCCGGTCTTCAGCATACCTTCCGGCCACGTTTGCCTTGTATTCATTGACCGAATCATTTATATAAAAGCCGTGCATATGATAAAAGCCTCTGTTAGGATTATTCAGTTCCCTGGCAGACTCCGTAAATGTAAAGCTCTCCGTTGTCCCGCTTCCATGTCCCCTGGCTTCCAGATACTGCTCCAGCAGCCTTAAGGCTCCCTGTGAGAGTCCCGAATGCTGCCCCGCCAGACCAATATGCTCCCTGGTCAGTTCCTCAAGCTCCCCGTACAGTTCTCCATATTCCTCTGAAAGCTCTGAAATTCTTTCGGATGCTTCCGTCATTTCTGCTGTTTTCTGATACAGCTTCCAGCCCGCTCCCCCAAGAAGCAGCAGCAGACAGACAAGCAGCAATCCCCATATAAAACGTTTCAACCTCACTCCTCCTCTTCTTTATACAGAATACTAAGCTGGTACAGTCTTTGCGGGTTCTGTCTGATATAATAGCAGACAAAGTTTTCATCCTCATAATAAGTCTGCAGTTCTCCCGGATACAGAGCCTCAAATTCCTGACACCATGTATATGCCAAAGTTTCCACCATCGTGCGCACACTTAAGATGGAATAAGTACTGGAATCAAGCTGAAACACATACTTGCTTCCGAGTAATTCCTCCGCCGACATTAGTTCGGAAGAAATGAAATCAGGATTCTGGCTGACAGGAAAAAATTCAAAAAGCTCCATGTATTTCTCCTGGGCCAGCCACTCCGGGCCTGATGCCAGATGATACTGGGCATACAAAAAAGGCTTTTTCTCTATAAAGATGAAAAGATGCTCCGAGGGCAGGGTATACTCCTCTTCCTGCACATTATTTACAAAGGCTGACAATTCCTCATGCCAGCCATACTGAATCTGCTGGTATAGTTCATCTGTGGGAGACACAATGGTAAAGCTGTAGGGAGGCATCGTCTCCGTAATTGAATGCGTCACCAGCACCGCGCTGTTCAGCCGGGTCAGATAACCCATGAGATACCCGTGGAAATTTCCTGTCACCAGAGCCAGAACATAAATCCCCATCACCACCCAGGCGGAAACCACCTTGAGAACGCCCTCCCATATAAACAGACGAAAAGCGGTAAACACAATATCAAAGGGAATTCCCACAACAGCCAGGACCAGCAGCTGCTCCAGCGCACAAAGCCGGTAAGTCTCGATCAGCTCAGGCAGTCCCATATAG
>JAIDME010000164.1 GCA_029050705.1 Acetatifactor sp. | reverse complement strand
CCGTACAGGGGTAAAACTCTGCCATAAATGTCCGGCCGGACGCTTCACGCTCAGGACCAGTCTTCCATAAACGCCGGAATCTTCTCATAAATTTCCGGAAAGCCAAAAATCAGGTCAATATAGCCGTTGTCCCTTTTTTTAAACCATCTGATCTTCCCGTCCAGCTGAATACGGAAATCCAGACTGCTGTCTTCATAAGGAAAGTCGAAGTCCAGACAATTTTCGTCTTCGCTGACCCGCCATTGCAGCCTCTGCAGAAAGTCCCGAATCTCATCCACACTGTATCGGTTCACCCAGTCAGTATCAGGCAACTTACCTGCGTTCGCTGCCATAATCTCCTTCTCCCGCAAATAAGCCTCATATTCCTCATATTCCGTTGAAACAGCTATATATGTTATACCGTCCACAGGATAGTAATCGATACCAATAGATGCAAGCCAATTCAACATGTCGGCTGTCTTCAGACCACCATAGGTGATTCCGAGAATAATGCTTAAATCCCACATGTCATCATCAAAAATATCATATGCTTTCACCAGCGTATCCTGTATATATTCATCCTCAAAATAGGCATCGAAATTCGTCCTGACACCGTAAATTTCGCCGGTCTCTCCGTCCACCAGAAGTCTGGCTGCAGGCTTGTCATTGTTCCCCAGTTCGATATACCACAAGATAAAGTTGACTCCCCCCGCAAAATCATCCCCGTAGATAACGCACCGTTTCCAACTGATCAGGTTAAAATCGAATACTTCATCCGGTATCAGACCAAGATTCCAGCGCAGCACCTGAAAACCCTCCTGATAGTAGCCCTGCTCCGAAGCCATCCAATCCGCAATCTCCGTAGTCAGTTCCATATCCTGGACTGTGACATAATACTCTCTGCCCTCTGCCAGTCCTTTCGCAAAGCGTTCCAGACGTTTATACAAATCTGTCTCATAGCCGGTGTTGAAGGACGTGATGTCCACCGCCTCAGGACTCATGGATACTACCGCGCTGCACCGGATGTCATCCTGCATGGCAAAGACAATCTGAGGTCCGAAAAAAGCGGCGGTAACCAGCAGCACAAGTCCCAGCGTGCCGAGGCCATATGCAAGAATGCTGCGCTTCCGTCGGTTATTTTCGCTTTTCTTTTTATTTTCTCTTAAATTTTTCTCCTGCATCCTCATACCTGCTCCGCCTTTTTGACACGCCGTCCCTGTTTTGTACCTTTTTTCCGGCCTGTGGACGCTTCCACAGGAAATACTACCCGCATCACCGTTCCTTCGCCCAACTTGCTGTCAATCTTCAGGGTTCCCCTGTGAAGATTAATTATCTTAAGGCAGAGAGCCATACCGATGCCTGCTCCGCCCTCTTTTCGTGAGCGGGATTTATCCACCATATAAAATGCCTCTGTGATGCGTCCAATCTCATCCTGGGGAATCCCCCTGCCGTTGTCCACCACCTTCACTTCATAAGCTCCCGGCAGAGACGTACCCTTCAGCAGAATAAATCCCATCTCCCCTTTATCCATGGCCTTGGCCGCATTATCCAGCAGATTGTAAAAAAGAGACAGCAGAAGCTCCTCATCACCCAAAATAACTCCTTTGTCCATCTCTACCTTTCCCTTGATATTCCTCTGTTCCCAGATGGGACGCACAGTGGTCCGGATATTTTCCTCCAAACGGTCAGTGTGAACCGGTTTAAGTACAACGGGATTCTTGTCCATACTCACCAGGTCAAGAAGCTTGTGTGAAAGACTTTCCAGCCGTCTGCCCTGACTGTAAATGTAATATGTACTTTCCGCCCGCTCTTCCGGGCTCATCTTCATGGTATTCATCATGTCCGCGTAGCCGATGATGGAGGTCAGAGGCGTCTTCAGCTCATGGGCGAAAGCAGCCGTGAAATCCTCCTTCTGTTTTGCTTCCAGAATCTTTGCCTCCATCTGCTCCACCAGTTTGTCCGCCATGCGGTTGAAGTTCCGTGCCAGCTGGCCAATCTCGTCATTGCTCCGGTTATTGCTTCTAAGTTCGAAATTGCCGTCCGCAATTCTCTTTGCCGTCCGTCCCAGGCTGCTGATTGGTTTGGTGATATACCTTGAAAGTATATAGA
>JAIDME010000163.1 GCA_029050705.1 Acetatifactor sp. | reverse complement strand
GGCGTTAGATCTGCGGCAGCGTCAGATGTGTATAAGTTACTGGTATGAAAACGGGGAATACCAGCATCTGGGAAGCGTAGTGACAAATAACGGGTATTCGGACTGGGCAACAACAGCCATAGATGCCGGGATAAAAACAATGTGGTATCGTTTCAGCCGCAGGGAGGATGATTACTGCATTGAGTGCTCGGCAGACGGGGTAACTTTCAGCCAGATGCGCATCTGCCACATGCACAGAGGGGGAGGGAAGATACGGTTCGGCATCTATGCCTGCTCTCCGGAGGAATCTTCCTTTAAAGCGGTATTTTCTAATATGCAGATCATGGAATGCCGGTGGAAGGCGCATGACGGACAGCAACCGGATTAAAACGGTTGACAGGTTTATAACAAGTAAGTCAAAAGTAAAAGCATGGAAGCGGAAAGAATGTCAGACAGCATGAAAAATATACTGGTAGTTCAGGGCGGAGGCCGCCCAAATGGAAATACATCACAGCTGGTTATGAGTTTTGCAAAAGGGGCAGAGGAAGCAGGACATAAGGTTGAGATAATTTCCCTGCTGAAAAACGAAGTGAAGGGCTGTCTGGGATGCAATGTCTGCCGTTATGGAAAGCCCTGTATTCAGAAGGACAGCTTTAACGACCTTGTCCCCAAAATAGAAAGTTCGGATTTGATTGTTTTTGCCACTCCATTATATTTTTGGACCCTCTCTTCCGGACTCAAGGCATTTATCGAAAGATTTTACTGCATAGCACAGGAAGATCCAAATCCGCCGTTGGGGAGATATGAAAAATATCCTGCAAAGGATTGCGCGCTGCTGGTGACTGCCGCTGATGATTTCTTCTGGACATTTGAGCAGGTCACATCCTATTATCAGTTTGCCGTTGTGAATTATTTGGGCTTTCATGACAAAGGTATGCTGCTTGCCGGAGGATGCGGCGACACAAACGGGAAACCACAGATTGATAAAACGAACCATCTGGCGGAAGGTTATGAGTTCGGGAAAAATATTTACAGGTAGCGGGTTGTAAATTTAGAAAACAAAAGGCTTTCGGTACATTTGATATGTACAAAAGCCTTTTATTTTTCTGCAATTTGCTGTTCAAGCGGCATGGCAGTAAAATTATAGTTGACAATTCAAATTAAATTGTGTACAATCTAAAATAGATTTAGTGAAATTAAATGGCGCGCAATATAATGTAAAAAGGAGGACATGATGAATATTTATGATTTTAATGTGGAAAATGCTGCCGGTGCTGAAGTATCTTTAAAGGACTATGAGGGAAAAGTAATTTTGATAATCAATTCTGCGACAGAGTGTGGTTTTACCCCGCAATATGACAATCTGCAGGATCTCTTTGAAAAATATGGCAGTGATGGTTTCGTTATTCTTGATTTCCCTTGCAATCAGTTTGGAAATCAGGCGCCGGGCAGTAATGAGGAGATCGTCAGCTTTTGCGATTCCAGGTATGGCATTACCTTTCCGATTTTTTCAAAGATTGAAGTGAATGGAGATAATGAGAATCCGCTCTTTACTTATCTCAAATTTCAAAAGGGATTTGCCGGATTCGATCCGGACCATCCCCTGACGCCAATGCTTGAAAGCGTGTTGGGCAGGACTGCTCCGAATTACCATCAAACCAGCGATATTAAATGGAATTTCACCAAATTTTTGATTGACAGGGAAGGAAATGTTATAGAACGCTTTGAGCCGACAGCTGATATGGCTGAAGTGGAAGAGAAAATTGTAAGCCTATTATAGGAATAGATTGGAGAATTATTTATGGAATACATATATAAGACACAGGATACCTGTTCTACTGAAATTAAACTTAATATTGATGGAAATGTGGTGACAAATATTTCCTTTACAGGAGGATGCAATGGAAATCTGAAAGCGATACCTCTGCTTGTAGATGGCTGGACGGTGGAAGAAATTGAGAAAAAGCTGTCGGGTGTGATTTGCGGACGCAGACCAACTTCCTGCGCAGACCAGCTTGCCAGAGCCTGCAGGGCGGCATATGAAGAACAAAAAGGGGAGGGACAGGCATGAAAATAGAGGTAAGATATTACACAAGGTCGGGGAATACTAAAAAGCTCGCGGAGGCTATTGCAAAAGCGGTAGGAGCAGAGGCAAAGACGGTTGAAGAGCCGCTCCGGGAAGACGTTGACATCCTGTTTCTTGGCAGTTCTGTCTATGCGTATGGGGTAGATGACAGCATTAAAAAGTTTATTTCCGGCATTGATGTAACGGTGGGTAAAGTTGTAAACTTCAGTACAGCGGCTTTAATAAAATCTACGTATAAGCAGGTGGGAAAACTTCTTGCGCAAAAGGGAATTGAACAGGCAGAGGAAGAATTTTATTGCAAAGGGTCTTTTGGTCCCATGCATAAAGGGAAACCGGATGAAAAGGATTGCGCGGCTGCTGCGGCATTTGCAAAAAAAGTCATATCGTGATAAATTATGTAGCATAAATATGATATGAGGAGTTATGATAACATGTCAGACAACGAATACGAAAGCTTAAAACTTGAAAACCAGTTATGTTTTCCGCTCTATGCCTGTTCCAAAGAAGTGATAAGGAGATATAAGCCGTATCTTGACAAGCTTGACCTGACATATACCCAGTATATCGCAATGATGGTAATGTGGGAGAAAAAGGAGGTAACTGTCACGGAACTCGGGAAATGTCTTTATCTGGATTCCGGCACGCTTACTCCTCTGTTGAAAAAGCTGGAGGAAAAAAATTATGTGGTACGGAACCGCTCTAAGGTAGATGAACGGAATTTAATTGTTTCCATTACGCAGGAAGGCGAGGAATTGAAGAAACAGGCAGTTCAGATACCTGCGAGCCTGGGAGCCTGTGTTAATGTGGAACCGCAGGAGGCGCAGCAGTTATACCAACTTCTGTATAAACTGCTTGACGGGCTATCTTAACGGCCGTGAGTATAACACAGAAAAGGAATTGTAAACAGAAAGGGAAATGATCATGCGGGCAATCATGGAAACGTTGTTTGATGTTGTGTATTTAATTTTGGTCATCACTATCGGAATCAGGATGATGCTCAAAGGCAGGAAGGAACGGCAGTTTTTTTGGTTTGGGCTGATGGCGGTAATTCTGGGCAGTGGTGATGCATTTCATCTCATCCCCCGGGCTTATGCTCTATGTACAACCGGTCTGGAAAATTTTACCGTGGCGCTTGGAGTAGGAAAACTGGTTACTTCCATCACTATGACGGTGTTTTATGTACTGCTTTATTATGTGTGGAGGATTCGTTACCATGTGCAGGCTGGAACTGGCCTGAGCGCCTGTATCTGCCTGTTGGCGGCGGCAAGAATTATCCTGTGTCTGTTCCCGCAAAATGAGTGGACATCAGCAGATGCCCCGCTGTCATGGGGGATATACAGGAATATTCCGTTTGTATTGCTTGGGCTGATCATTATTGTTCTTTTTTACAGAAAAGCACACGAAGCAGATGACAGGGCATTTCGGTTTATGTGGCTGGCGATTGTGTTAAGTTTCGGATTCTATATACCTGTAGTGCTTTTTGCAGATGCAGTTCCTATGATCGGTATGCTTATGATACCAAAGACCTGTGCTTATGTTTGGGCAGTATTGACCGGATATTATGATATGAAAAGAAACCTGCGCCAGGTGGAGAAATAGAAAGGAGGTCCTGTTATGGAAGAAAATTTTGACATTCAGGCATATATGACACGGGGAGTAGAAAGAATCGTGTCCGATTCTCTGAGAGCAACATTAAAAGATCCCCGTGGAAGTGCATTCATGGTTAAATTTGCTGCGGCCAGCAGAAAAGCATCAAAAATCAGGGCAGAGGAAGAAAAAAACGGAGTACATATCCCACCATTTTTGATTGCGAGTATTACAAGCAGCTGCAACCTGCATTGTGCCGGGTGTTATTCCAGATGCAATCATGCAACTCAGGATTCCTCACCGGTAAGCCAGCTCACCGGTGAGGAATGGCTCTCAATTTTCAAAGAGGCAGATGAAATCGGGGTAAGCTATATTCTGCTTGCAGGCGGTGAACCGCTGCTCAGACGGGATATCATAGAAGCGGCAGGCAAAATGCAGAATATTATTTTTCCCATTTTTACAAATGGGACTTACATAGATGAAAAGTACCTGAAGCTTTTTGACAAATGCCGCAACCTGATTCCTGTTATGAGTATAGAGGGTGGAAGAGAAGAAACGGATTTGCGCCGTGGAAAGGGAATATATGATAGATTGATCACATCCATGGACAGCATCTATGAAAAAGGTCTGTTGTTTGGGGCTTCTGTCACAGTGACTACGGAGAACGCGAAAGAGGTTGTTTCCGATGCTTTTATAAGCAGTCTTGCACAGCGTGGGTGTAAACTTGTGGTTTTTGTTGAATTTGTACCTGTTACAGAAGAAAGCAAAGAACTGGCGCCGGGAGAGGAAGAAAGGAAGCTCTTAAAAGAAGGAATCGGACGGCTGCGTGAGGAATATTCGGAGATGGTTTTTGTATCTTTTCCGGGCGATGAAAAAAGCTCCGGCGGCTGCATTGCGGCGGGCAGAGGATTTTTCCATATCAATTCACATGGCGGAGCTGAGCCGTGCCCTTTTTCTCCGTATTCGGACACAAATGTGAAGAATACTTCCCTGCGGAAGGCACTGGAATCCCCGTTGTTTACGGCATTACGTGAACAGGATGTTCTGATGGAGGAACACAGCGGCGGGTGCGTTCTCTTTGAGCGGAGGGAGACTGTGGAGGCGCTTCTGGCTGAAAGCGTCAATAAATAAAAGGAGGATTTTTCAATGAGTAAGGTTTTAGTTGCGTATTTTTCAGCAAGCGGAGTAACAA
>JAIDME010000162.1 GCA_029050705.1 Acetatifactor sp. | reverse complement strand
GGGTGCCCACAATCCTGGAATTTCTGCAGCAGCATATGAAGCAGGGACAGACTTTGGGGTTTGACGGCAGAGTGGTGCCCATGTTCCAGGGAATGGACTACGAAAAAAAGCTGGCTGAAAGAGAAGTGAAATTTTTATACGAACAGGACCTGGCGGAGCGGATATGGAAGGAGCGCCCGGCGTTTCCGGCAGGGAAAGTGACTGTCCTGGACGAGAAGCTGGCTGGGAAGAGCTTTGAGGAAAAGAGAGCGGAAGTGATGAAAAAGGCCGGGGAAGATGGAGCAGACAGCCTGCTTCTTACCAAGCTGGACGACATCATGTGGCTCTTTAATATCAGGGGCTGTGATGTGGAATGCAATCCTGTGGCTATGTCCTATGCCTGGCTGACTGAGGAGGAGACGGTTCTGTTTATTCAGAGTGCGGCTATGGATGAATCTGTCAAAGAATATCTTGCGGCAAAGAAGGTGGATGTGCGGGAGTACAAAACAGCGGTGGATTATCTTAAGAATCTGTCTGCAGGGCGAAAGGTGCTGATGGATAAGCGTCAGTGCAGCTATGCACTCTATAAAACCATGTCTGAGAAGCAGATGGTTGTGGAGAAAAACAATCCAACAGAACTGTTAAAAGCAGTAAAAAATTCCACAGAGCTTGCAAATATGGAGCAGGTGTACTTAAAGGACAGTGTGGCGCTGACAAAGTTTATTTACTGGCTGAAGACCAATATCGGGAAGCAGGAAATTACTGAGATCACGGCGGCGGATAAGCTGGAGGCACTTCGCCGGGAGATTCCGGAATGTTTTGATCTATCGTTTCCTTCCATTTCCGCGTACGGAGCAAATGCGGCAATGATGCACTACGAGCCTACGCCGGAGAACCATGCGGTACTGAAGCCGGAGGGGCTGTATCTCATCGATTCCGGCGGACAGTATCTGGGCGGAACCACGGACGTGACGAGGACCATCGCTCTGGGTCCTGTGACGGAGGAACAAAAACTGCATTACACCATGGTGGCAGCCGGTATGCTGCAGATGACCAACGCAAGATGGCTGTACGGCTGCACCGGTCGGAATCTGGATATTCTGGCCAGGCAGCCAATCTGGAACATGGGACTGGATTACAAGTGCGGAACGGGTCATGGAGTGGGTTATATTCTGAATGTACATGAGGGTCCCCAGAACCTGAGGTGGAGATTTACAGATGGCCAGACCGAAGCGGTCATTGAGGCAGGCATGGATGTCACAAATGAGCCTGGCATCTACATTGAAGGCAGCCACGGCATCCGCATTGAGAATGTGATGGTAGCGGAGAATGATGTCAGGAACGAGTACGGACAGTTCATGCACTTCAGGACTCTGACCTGGGTTCCCATTGATATGGAAGCCATCGAGATGAAGCATTTAAATGATGTGCAGCGCTGCCTGCTGGCGGCGTACCAGCATCAGGTCCGTGAGAAGATTTCACCATATCTGACGTCGGAGGAAGCAGAATGGCTGAAAAAGGAGACTGAGGTCCCGGGAACAGCAATATTAGCATAGCAATATAAGCACTGCACATGGGTTTAAGCGAAGGGAGCTTCAGGGTCTGACATCTCTGCTGTAAAGTTCCGTGCCGTCTTTAGAGTAGTAGGCGAAGCGCACGGCATCAACAGTGAGGCCATATTTGTCCATAAACATGGCAAGTATGGCATCTACGGAGGCGGAACCGGCATCTACCATAGAGTCAAAGGCAGCTGTCATGTCCTCCTCCGCAAGGCCGTCCGCAAAAAAGCCCGCCGGCAGATAGTATTTGTATACCAGGATGCTGCCGTCAACGGCAAGGTCAAAGGTAATGCCGGTGGAGGCAAGCGACTGATTGACGGATTGGAC
>JAIDME010000161.1 GCA_029050705.1 Acetatifactor sp. | reverse complement strand
ATTACAATTTAATCGCCAACCTGCCGAAAACCGTTCTTTCTGTTTTAGCAGTAAATACAGCCTTGATTTTTTTAATCTATGTGATTGCCAACTCCAAACTGTTAAAATCCGTAAAACCGATCGTCAGAGGAATACAGGCTTTATCTACAAACGAGGAAGTCCATATCAAAGAAAAAGGACTTTTATCAGAGCTGGCAGTAAATATTAACAAGACCTCAGATATTTTGCAGACCCAGAACAGACAGCTCCGTAAAAAAGAAACCGCAAGAGCAAACTGGATTGCAGGGGTATCACACGACATACGCACGCCGCTGTCAATGGTGATGGGTTATGCCGGTCAATTGGAAAACGATAAACGTTTGCCGGAAGATGATCGTCAAAAAGCCATGGTTATCGTAAAGCAAAGCAAACGAATGAGGAACTTGATCAATGACCTCAATCTGGCCTCTAAACTGGAATACAATATGCAGCCAATTAATCCCCAAAAAGAGAACATGGTTGCTATTGTCCGACAGGTTGTTGTTGACTTTATCAATATGGATATTGATGACAAACATCCTATTGAATGGGAAACAGACGAAAACTTAACCGTCTGCGCTGTAAACGCTGATAAGGAGTTGATGCAACGGGCTGTCAGCAATCTCATTCAAAACAGTATAAATCATAACGAACAGGGCTGTAAAATCTATGTCAATATTACGGCTGAGGATGACAAATGTACTGTTACCGTTGCCGATGACGGTGTCGGGACTACAGATGAACAAATAGAACGGCTCAATAATTCTCCCCATTATATGGTCTGCGATGAAAATACATCAGAGCAGCGCCACGGCCTGGGGCTGCTCATTGTCAAGCAGATTGCGGCGGCACACGGCGGCATAACCAGTATCGGACATAGCTCATATGGCGGTTTCTCTGTCAAACTGATATTTCCGGTACAGGAATAAAGAGAAACGCCTTCCCCATCCCGAATATGACAAAAACGGTTCCAACCCCCATGGACTGCTGAAAGCTGAAAATGTTATTCACTGTATACGCAAGCAGGCAGAAGCCACAGGCTGCCGCAATGGGATTTTCCTTCCTCTTTTTCATCAACTCCCCCATGCCGCAGACCATCATCCCACCGTATCCCACAAGCCCCAGAATTCCCGTGTCAACAAGGATTGTCAGCCATTCATTATGTGCATTGGTCAACCGCTGGCTGCTGAATAATTCCTTCACATAAGCATAAATCTCCGGACTGGCTTCACTGTTGATATAACTCCACATACAGTCAGGCCCCACGCCCGCCAGTTTATGTAACGCATCCTGCGCTGCAAAGCATTTCCAGCCCGCCGACCAGGTAGCGCCCCTGCTGCTGCCCCATGCCGTGTTAAAGGTAAATAAGGTATTTTCAGATAATCTACCCAAAATTCCGGGACACAGCGTATTGACAACCGCCAGAAGCAATACACCCAAAACTGCTGCCACACTTCCCCAAACCGCTGTCTTTGCCAAAATGCGAAACAGTTTTTCCCTGTATTTTCCCTTTCTCCTGTCTGTCCACACTAAAATCAACGCAATAACTGACACCACTGTCATAGTAATAGAAACCGGGCCACAGGTAAATTTTTCCATAAATCCACCTATAAAGTTTATCCTGCCGGGAGCCAGAGACCGGACCATAAAAAGGCCCAGACAGCCTCCCCACAGCAGCACCATCTCCTGCCAGAAGACAAGCATCCTTTCAGCCTCCCCGGCAGACAGAAAGAACATGACAAGCATCACTACAGCCAGCGCCGCCAGCCCACTGTCACTCCCCTGGAGCACCAGTGATAAATATCCTACAAATATGTATACCATTAAAAGCGCTCTCTGCCGGACCTTTATTCGTTCTCCCAGCCAGAGCAGCACCACCCCTGCAAATACCACCGATACCGCATATCCGCAGTACCAATTCTGATTTCCGATGGTGGAAATGTATCCTGCGTTCACAAACTCCAAACCAAAGGAATAAATACCAAACCGATTCACACACCCCATCAGGAATACCGCGCCCGAGGCAGGAAGGACTACATAAAATATCCACTTTCTCGGTGTCCAGAACCGGGATACCAGAAAATATATACAGATAAGCATCAGCTGCGGCAAAAGCCCCATGTTCCAGCCCTTTGCTCCCCAAAGCGCCTCCTCCTTATAATCTGTACAGGCATATGAGAGAATCAGAGCCGCGCAATATACCAGTGCAAAAATGTCCGTCGGTGAAATTCTCATTTGCTGTTTCTGCAAGGCAGATTTTCTCCAGATAAATCTTTGTCCAGCAAAATGCCGCCTTATAAAAATGACAGATTCGGCAATCAGACAGAGCACAAGCGGAATCACCAGTATTTTTCCCGTGCTCACGCCAAGCCTGCAAAAAAAGGTAGACTTATCCGTACCGATATGGTCATATCCCGCCTCATTATAAAACGGAAATACCGCCAGCATCAGCACCAGATAAATACAGATTATATAATCCAAAATCGTTCGTGACAGCCGCCGCAAGCCGTCCCACAATGACTTCCGACAGTTTTCCGCTCTCTGTAAACGCATAAGCTCCCTCCCGGAAAATCCCCTCGTCTGTTTTCTTTTTTATGATAGTCTATTCCGCATCCTGCGTCAAATGCTTTTGGGCATCCGGAGAGAAGCCTGAACCGTTACCACGATTCCTCTTATCCAGGCTCAAATATGCCTGATGAATAATAATAAAGCCTAAGGGTCCCTCTATGATGCCCCAAAGTCCGAACAGCTTAATTCCGGCATAGATGGAAAGCAAAATTGCCACAGGGGATACTCCCACTCTCTTCCCGATCAGCTTCGGCTCCAGAAGCTCACGAATAAAAATGCAGGCCACATAGAGCAGCAGGCAGAAGACTGCCGGCACATAATTTCCCAGGATAAACTGCTGTATGCTTAAGGGTACCAATACAATTCCTGTTCCGATGAATGGAAGGGCGTCCAGTATTCCCGCCAGCAGCCCCCAGAGAACGCCCTGACTGATACCGCTGATTCCAAGCACTGCTGCCGCAAGTGTGCCGATTATACTCATGATAATTATCTGTGCTTTCACGTAGGTAGCAATGTATCGTATGATACCGCAGATAATCTCCAGAAACAGATAACATTCCTCCCTGTCCAGCATGCGGTTCATAATGTCATCATAATCCTTGGCCAGCAATACGGTGGCAATCAAAAAAATGATCAGAAAACCTCCGAATGCCACCACTGCCCTGGCAAATTCCAGGGACTGCGACAACATTCCCGGCACCATCTTTTGCTGAAACCAGTCAATTCCTTCCCGGATGCCGGAAACAACCGTTTCCTCCAGATAAGTGCTGTCAATCCTGATAGCCCTGCCGATGGTTTTACAGATTTCATGTATTACGGAGTAAATGTCTTCCTCCAGGGAGTCCAGCCCCGTGAACCATCCGGGCACGCTTCCCACAATCCACGAAAACAGCACCCAGACTAAAATTCCCAGAAAAGCACATGCCAGCAGGAGCAGGATCACCGCTCCCACCTGACGGTGTATTTTCAGTCTGCTCTGCATCTTCTGGAGCAGTGGGCCAAAGATGGTTACAAACAGCATGGCAATCAGCACCGGCGCTGTCAACGGAACGATGAACCTGAGAAAAAAATAAACTGCCCCCGTCAAAAGGAGCAGTGTCAAAATTCGATTTTCTTTTATTTTATCCGCCATACACTAAACCTCCCGTACCGATGTGCTTCTTTCGCCGTGGCATGGCATGCCATTTGGTCATGACATGCCATTGGTTATGACATGCCGGCGCTGCTGGTTTTAGTATGGTTCGTTTTTTTAGAATTATTTATATTTCTCCGGATCTAAAATCTATACTTCCCCAAATACAATCTTATCCTGCAGTACAGCCAGACCCACTTCCTCTCCTCCTTTAACAGTTCAAAAAGCTCCTCCCTCTCTTCAAGGACTTCTTTTATCATATCCTCCCCCACGACTTCCCCGCCGTATACCACTCTTTCATAGTTTTCAAAAAAGCGAAGGGGCATTTCACTTCCTTCCCTGTGCAGCCCCGATATGTGCCCGGCCCTTTCCCTGAACTCTTCCAGAGTCTCCCATTCCTGCCTCTCCGGCCCGAACCGGGAAAGTACTTTCAGGTTTCGGAAAACCTCAGCCCTGTACCTTTCCACTGGATCCATCCTTCTGTATCTGTACCTGCCCAGGGCATTGTCAATGGCAAGCAAAATCCCGCACACACACAGAACCGCTGATACAGTATAGCCAAACAACCTCCATGAATAGCCCGTGACTTTTTCCTCTCCTGAATCCGCTTCCTCCTCATCCGTTCCATCTGCATCCGGTGTATACTCCCTGTCCCCTGCTGTCAGAGCGGATTCCGAATCCTCTCCCGACAAGGAATCTCCCTCCGGCATGAAATCGTCCACCGGCTGTCGCAATTTCCACGAATCCAGCCGTGCTCTTCCGTATCCGGGAGTAGGTTCAAAAGGAATCCAACCCACGCCATCGAGATATACCTCCGGCCAGGCATGAGCCATATTAGAATAAACGCGAGCCTCCCCCTGTTCTCCCAGAGGAATACAGTATCCCTGCACATACCGGGCGGGAATACCCTCCGCCCTTGCCAGCAGCACGAAAGCTGTGGCAAAATAGGTACAATAGCCCTGCCTGCTTTCCAGCAGGAAATAATCCAGAAAATCCCCGGCATCCGCCACACTGTCCGGCAGTTCCCCGGGTGTGAGTGTATACGTCAATGCGGACAACGCCCTTTCGATTGCCCGCAGCTTCTCCACATTCGTCCCGGCATCCGCCACGATTTTCCCCAGCCAATCCTCCATTTCCTCTGACAGC
>JAIDME010000160.1 GCA_029050705.1 Acetatifactor sp. | reverse complement strand
TCGTCCCATTCCTCATCATCTTCGTCGTCATCTTCCTCGTCATCCGACTCCTCGTCCTCGTCATATTCCTCGTTGTCCCAGTCATCGTCGTCCTGCTCGACGGATTCGGCGAGCCAGAATGTGGCCAGTTCGTCATTCTGCGCTGTTCCCGTGCCGGTCGCATAACAGCGTCCGAGCGCGTGCATTGCGTCCGCATCGCCCTGATTGGCAGCCTTTGAGTACCACGAAAACGCCAACTCCGCGTCCTGCGCCGTACCGCTTCCTGTCTCGCAACACAAGCCAAGCTGATATTGTGCTTCTGCAACGTCCTGCTCAGCGGCTTTGGTAAACCAATAGACCGCCTTGGCATCGTCCTTTTCCACACCATGGCCTTCCTTGTAGAAATAGCCCAGGCTGCATTGCGCGTCCGCATTGCCCTGTTCCGCAGCTTTTCCATACCAGAAAGCCGCCTGCTCCTCATCCTCTTCCACTTCCAGTCCGAACTTGCAGCGGAAGCCCATTTCATGCTGAGCGTCTGCGTCGCCGGACTCCGCTGCAGTGCGGAGTTCGTTCAAATCAAAGTTTCCATCCTGATAATCTGTGCTACTGTTTGCCATAATACTTCCTCTCCATGCTTTTTAACTATTTACTGCATTTCTGTTTTTATTCTGTGAGGCCCGGCGGTTCGCTTATTCCCGCAGACAAAGAAGAAAAACTATGTTTATATTACCACAAAAACGGCGCAAGTAAAACTCTTTATAGAATCGACATTCCTTTTTATGGCAACAGACAATATGTAGTGAATGTTGGCAAGCAATCGGAATAAGTGTATAATGAGAAAAAGGGCAAATTTTAAACATTTTATTATATAATAACATTTAAAAAACAACAAATATAACGAAAAAGGAGGAATTACGTTGAAATACCCGAAAATGATCATATTCGATTACGGGCACACTCTTCTGTATGAACCCGATTGGGATGCCGTCAGAGGAAATGCGGAGCTGCTGAAATATGTTACAAAAAATCCTAATAACTGTACTCTTGAGGATGTCAGAAAGGGTGCAGAACTGATCTTCGGAAAACATATCGAGAATATTCGTAAAATCGGCTATGATATCAGCGGTCAGGTGGGCGACAAAGTACTGTATGAGTATCTTGGGATTGAGTTCTCGCTTACGCCGCTTGAGATGGAAACTGTTTTCTGGAACGGCGCATCTATGGGTGCAATTATGCCGGACACCGATAAAATGCTGGATTACATAAATAATAACGGCATAAGAAGCGCTGTTATCAGCAATCTGCTGTGGTCAGGGGCCGCTTTGACCGAACGGCTCAACAGATTGCTGCCAGAGAATCAATTTGAGTTTGTTATGACTTCAAGTGATTACTTTTTACGAAAGCCCAACCGTATTTTATTTGATATTGCTTTACAAAAAGCCGGCATCTGTTCGGATGACGTATGGTATTGCGGTGATAATCCCCAGGCAGATATCGAAGGAGCGTCGCAAGCTGGTATTTACCCCGTATGGTACGATAATGACACAGATAAAAACTACAGGGAGCGTTCCATTGAACATGTGCCTGAATGTGAACACTTGCATATTCACAAATGGGATGAGCTGATAGAATTGTTAGAGAGATTAAAAGCATAAAACAGGAATCAAATGCTGATTCCTGTTTTATCAATTTACAGATTAATTTCCCTCACATGTCCTTCCAGGCACATCTCCCTGCTAAATCCATCGTCCTCGTACAGCTCGTAAGAGTCCCCTGGTACCCCGAAATGCACAAGCTCAAGCTTCCCCCAGTCCGTGTCCTCCACATTTTTTCCGGCGGCGGCAAGGGGTAACAGGCGGCCTTTTCTGACGAATACCACCGCTTCCTTCAAGCCGACCTCCACAAAGTGGTGACCTTTGGACAGAATCTTTTCCTCACAGACCGCTTCCCCGGCAAACTTCACCATCTTCATCTCCTCCGGCAGATACACCGTCCTGCCGATGGCGTTCTGCTCATAGACCGGTGCGATCATGATGCTCTCGCCGATCATCAACTGGTCTTCCACATGGCGGGCAATCTCGTCCCCGCCCCAGACGAAGCCCAGAGGTCTGGCATACATAGTGTTGCCCAGGGCCGCTTTCATGAACTCGCTGTACAGATAGGGAAGCAGACGGTAACGCAGCCTGATCAGTCCTCTGAAGCTTTCTTTCTCCTCAAAGGCATAAGCTTCCTGCCGGCGGGTACCCATTGCGGAATGATTCCGCATCAGGGGTGTAAAAATCCCCAGCGCCAGCCAGCGCAGCAGCAGATCCTCCGTGGCATCTGAACCAAAGCCTCCCAGATCCGCACCGGTGTATAAAAACCCGCACATGTTCAGAGAGGGCAGCATCTTCAGATTCATCAGAATATGGGACCACCAGGACTGATTATCCCCCATCCAGATCCCCCCGTAACGATGCATACCAATATAGGAAGCTCTGGAAAACAACAGCATCCTCCTGTCCGGCGACAGCCTCTCCAGCGCTTCCCCGGCGGAACGAGTCATATAATAGCCGAACAGGTTATGCACCCTGTCATGACGCACCCGCTGTCCCCGGTATTTGTGATAAAAACTTTTATAGTCCTCCGGATGATTTGAAAGTCCGGCGACCATTCCCTTGAACGCGAAGAAGGAATTTATGTCCAGATTCTCCTGCTGCCTGTAATCCTCTATTTTCTCAAAAACATCTCTCAGGCGCTTCTCCGAGTAAAAGATTGCCGGTTCGTTCATATCGTTCCAGAAACCCTCGATTCCCTTGTCTGTCAGGAATTTATACTTATCCCCGAACCATCTCCCGGCTTCCTCATTCAGCATGTCAGGCAGACAGCATTTTCCGGGCCATACTCCCACCACAAATTCCCTGCCGTCCTCGTCCTTGCAGAAAAAGCCCTTTTCCATGCCCTCTTCGTAGACGTCATAACCCTCCTCCGCCTTGACGCCGCCGTCAATGATAGGAATCAAACGAATACCCTGAGCCTTCATCTCCTGTACCAACTCCTCAAAATCCGGAAAGCTCCCGCGATCAATGGTGAAGTCCTTGTACCGTTCCATATAGTCAATGTCCAGGTAGATCATGTCCAGAGGAATGCCGTTTTCCCTGTAGCCCTTCGCCACCTCCCGCACCTCATCCGCCGTGAGATAACTCCAGCGGCACTGCCCATAACCAAAGGCCCACTTAGGTGGGATATAGCTCCGTCCGATCAGACCCCGGAACTCGCTCACGATCTCATCCGGAGAGCCGCCCTCTATCACATACAGTTCATACTCGCCCTCCTCCACCGAGATGCGCAGGCTGCTGTAAGAGGTATATCCGATGTCAAAAGTCACCTTTCCCGGCGTATCCACAAAAACGCCAAACTGCTCCCGCCCGGAGACAAGGATGAAATTGTGCGCCCCATACAGGGAATGCTTCTCTTCCGTATGATTTGGATCGTCCGAGCAGTCGCTGACATAAATCCATCCCCGCTTGTTGATGCCCCGGACATTCTCGCCAAGACCATAGACTATGTCAGACGGGCTTAAAGCATAATGCAATTCCTTTCCCTCCTGTGTCAGAAAAGGTATCTCTCCCTCCCGAAGGGGCGGCTTTTCCTGTACCGCATCCGTCTCAAGCGGGTTTCCGAATCGAAATCTCTTTTTCATGGCTGCCCTCCTTTTCCCCTGCTGTTTGCTGCGGGAACTTTGATTGTCTGCAGAAACTGTTCAAATACCTGCTCCCTGTCTCTTGCGGTTTCAAAATACGGCAGACCGCATTTCTGGCACTGTTCTTTCATCAGTATGCTCTGCTCCACAATATAAACTGCGCCCTCCCTGAGCTCCTCATCCGGCTTGTAAAAGGTATAGTCTTTCTCCGTATCGAATTTCTTTTGAATCGCAAACCGCTCTTCCGGAGTAACATCTGAGGTTAAAAAATAGAAAATCTCACAGTTTGCCCCGTGAATGTATTTCATGTAATCCTCCGGCAGAAGCTGGTACATATCCAACACCATACCGGGCTCAAACTCATCATATTCCGCGCTGTCCAGCATCGCCCGGACAAACGGTGCCATTTTGCCGCTGATTATGTGAAGCGTATCCAGGGAAGACAAACCGGCATAGGTATTGACTCCGGTTTCCGGAAAACACTTTTCAAATCCCGCTATGATGGAGTCCATACTGATATGCTGATAACCGTAACGCTGTGCCAGCCGATGGGAGATCGTGCTTTTCCCTGCCCGGGGCACACCCGCGATAATGATATTATTTTTCATTTTCAATCCTTACCTTTCACTGTATTTCTGTATCAAAGTATAACACAAGATAGCAAAACCGGGAAGAACAGTTTATAAACTGGCAAAACAGACTTACCTCTGTTATAATACCTTTGCGATGTAATTTCGAGATGCCCTGAGCAATTTATGAACCGGAGGAATGCAATGTACTGCAAAATTGAAACGTGGCTGGACGATGTTTTAGAACATAAAGTGACATCCAAAATATCATCCGCGATCAGGGCCTTCTGTTTTAATCTGTATGAAGGCGGGAACGGCGATTGGTCCATGGAATTAGTGGGAACCGAGAGCTTTGATCCGGGTGACGAAGATTGGGCATGTGACGAAATAACGGATTTCGGGACAAGAGAGGAACCGCTTTCCTGGGAAAAGGAAACCGATTGGAACGAGGTGCTGTCAGACGTCAGCTCTGCATTAAAACATTATCTGGAGAACGGATTACATGCAGATATTCTGAAATCACGTATGGGCGTGGCTGTTGGTTTCACAGACGGCAATCTTGAAATCCTGTATTCTGATCTGTCGGTAATGGAAGAAGCCGGAAGAAAGGATAAAACAGAACTGAAGGAAAAAATA
>JAIDME010000016.1 GCA_029050705.1 Acetatifactor sp. | reverse complement strand
GTATATGGGGAGGGGACAGCTGCTGAAATACCGCCTGATCATGCTGGTAACGCTGGCGCCTCTTCGGACCAGGATGTCCGAAAGCCCGGCTTGGTCGGGATGGTATAATAAATGTAAGAAGCTGCTGTACAGGGGAAGGGGCGGAACAGACACATGATTTTATTTGTGGGATAACTGTTCCGGTATTGCTGATGGCATATTTCTGCAATACCGCAGACCGTATGGAGACAGGCAGGAGGTTGTATGAAGGTATTGTGGCTGTGTAACGTAATGATGCCCATGATTGCGAAGCAATTTAATCTGGAAGCATCCAACAAGGAGGGCTGGCTCTCCGGTCTTGCGTCCGTGATACTGAAGAAAGGGCATGAAAACGGAATTGAGCTGGCAGTAGCCTTTCCGGCACCGGAAAAAATGCTCTCGGAAGGGCATGAAGTATGTACGCATGCAATTACCATCCAGGGAGACAGTCTGGTTTGCTATGGTTTTCGGGAGGATGTGTCCCGGCCGGAGTTTTACGACGGAGGCCTGGAGGATAGACTGAGGAGGATCATAGAGTCCTGCCGGCCGGATATGGTGCATTGCTTCGGCACCGAGTACCCTCATACCCTGGCAATGTGCAGGATATTTCCTCAAAAGCAAAGGCTTCTCATCAGCATTCAGGGACTCTGTTCCGTCTATGCAGAAAGTTATTTTGCAAATATGCCGGAAAAAGTGGTCAAATCCGTTACCCTGCGGGATTATTTGAAGAGGGACAGTATCCGTGAGCAGCAGCAGAAATTTGCGATGCGGGGCCGGATGGAGATTGAGGCAGTCAAGCTTGCCGGAAATATAGCCGGCAGGACGGAATGGGACCGCTTCCACACAAAAGAGTGGAATCCAGAGGCCAGGTATTATAATATGAATGAGACCCTGCGTGAGAGTTTTTACGGAGCGGAGTGGAATCGTGAAGCCTGCATTCCGTATTCCATTTTTCTCAGTCAGGGGGATTATCCCATCAAGGGATTTCATTATATGCTGAAGGCCATGCCGGAGATTTTGAAAAAATTTCCGGACGCAAAAGTTTATGTGGCAGGGAACAGTGTTATAGAGTACAGGACAATTAAGCAGAAGCTGAAGATATCCGGTTACGGAAAGTATCTGAGAAAGCTGATCAGGGAAAACGGACTGCAGGACAGGATAGTAATGCTGGGAAAGCTGGATGAGGAGCAGATGAGGGAGAGATACCTGAAGAGTCATCTCTTTGTCTGCTGTTCTTCCATAGAGAATTCGCCCAATTCGCTGGGGGAGGCGATGCTATTGGGGATGCCATGCATCAGTGCAGATGTGGGAGGGGTCCCCAGCATTTTTACCGGTGGTGAGGACGGTATTTTGTACGAGGGGTTTCGAAAGGGATTAAATAACGATAGAGATTTGGAGGCTGTTTCCGCAAGGCTTGCAAACGCAGTCATTGAGATATGGAATAATCAGGAAAAGCAGGACGAATATTGTCGAAATGCAAGAAATCATGCAGAAAAAAATCATAACCGGGAGATAAATTGCGCAAAAATGACGGAAATCTATACAAAAATTGTCATGGAGCAGGGGGAGTAAAATTTGAACACGCATGTTACCGAAAGGCTTGTTTTTGTGTTTGTGTCCAACTATCTGAATCATCACCAGATACCCTTTTGCAATGCCATGTATGAGCTTTGTAAAGGCAGTTTTGTGTTCGTGCAGACAGAACCTGTGGAGGAAGAGCGGATTCGGATGGGCTGGGCCGAAAAGGTTCAGCAGCCATATCTGAAACTCTATTATGAGGACGAGGAGACGTGTAAACACCTGATTTCCGAAGCGCACATTGTTATGTTCGGCGGATGTGAGGATGAGAGCTACATTGCGGGGAGGCTTAAGGGAGGAAAAGCGGTTATCCGCTACAGCGAGCGTCTTTACAAGACGGGCCAGTGGAAGGCGGTTTCTCCGAGAGGACTGAAGAAAAAATATTACGACCATACCAAATACCGCAAGTCACCGGTATACCTTCTCTGTGCCGGCGCTTATGTGCCATCGGATTTCGCGATTGTCCGGGCTTACCCTGAGAAGATGTTCTGCTGGGGATATTTCCCTGAGACGAAACACTATGACATGGACAGATTGCTGGCTGAGAAGGGGTGGGCCGGGGGAATGCCCTATATACTTTGGGCGGCCCGCATGATTGACTGGAAGCATCCGGAGCTGCCGCTGGAGACGGCAGGGTATCTGAAATCCAGGGGATTTTCCTTCCACATGGATATTATCGGCGGCGGTGATATGGAAGAGCAGATGCAGGCCCTGAGAGCGGAGTATGGGCTGGAGGAGGAAGTACGTTTCTTAGGCTTTATGCCTCCTCAACAGGTTCGGGAGTACATGGAGAGGGCTGATATTTTCCTGTTTACCAGTGACAGGCAGGAGGGCTGGGGAGCGGTGGCAAACGAGGCCATGAACAGCGGCTGCGCACTGATCGCCAACCATATGATCGGGGCTGTGCCTTATCTGGTAAAGGACGGGGAAAACGGCCTGATATATCGTGACGGGAATCGGAAGGAGTTGTTTGCGCTGGCGGAAAAACTGGTGAAAAACAGGGAACTTTGCGCCAGGCTGGGCAGAAAAGCATACAGGACCATTCCGGAGGTCTGGAATGCGGAAAACGCGGCAAAGTCTCTGTGTGAGCTCTGCAGAAGCCTGGGGCTTGCGGACGGGGTTGATATCGGCGGGTCACCGGAGAACAGGTCAGGAGCTTCCGGCTTCATCCCTGCCCCCTGCGCCCCCGCGGCCGTGATTCCGGAACGAAAAATGTACGCCCTGCTGAAGAAGGAGAAGAGACAGTGATCAGTGTCATTGTGCCTGTATATAACACAAAAAAATATTTGGAGCGCTGTATAAACTCGCTGCTGAAACAGACTTATACGGACATGGAGATTATTCTGGTGGACGACGGCTCCACGGACGGAAGCGGCGAAGTCTGCGACAGATTTGCCGCCGGAGATCGGCGGGTCCGCGTTTTACACAAGGAAAACGGAGGCTCCTCCTCAGCCAGAAATTTAGGGATCGACAATGCAAAGGGAGATTACATCGGCTTCGTGGACAGCGACGATTATGTAGATGCGGATATGTATGAAAGGCTGTACGCCGCAGTTTGTGAGTATCACGTCAATGCCGCTCAGATCGGCAGGGATGAAATCGACCCTGACGGCAATATTCTGCCGGACATCTGTATTCCGCCGGAGAAGGAGGAGTGCATCGCTCCGGAAAAATTCATGGAAGAGCTTCTGATGCACAGGGGAGACTGCTCCTTTTGCACAAAGCTGATACGACGGGAAATGTTTTTCAGGGAAAGTGGGAATTCTTTGGATTACCGATTCCCTCTGGGAGTACTCAACGAGGACTTTCATCTGTTGATACAGATGCTGGACAGGATCGGGCCGATGGTTTCGCTGCCGGGCCATGCCTACCATGTGTTTTACAGGCTTGGCAGCAATTCCCGAAAGGAGAGCAGGGAAAATTTTTCCAGAGTGTTTGCCGACAGTGTGGACAATGCCGGCCTGGCGGCGGAAATCGTCAAAAGAAAGTATCCGGGGCTGGAGGCTGCAGTCTTTCGATTTGGTATTTTTCAGCGGCTGGAATACATGCTGCATATCCCCGTTGCGCAGATGAACAGGGAAAACGGAATGTATCGGGATATTGTGAGGTATCTAAGAAGAAACTGGCTGAAATCCATGAGGAATCCTTTGCTCACAAGGAAAAACAAGATTTATCACACTCTCTTTGCACTGGCACCCAGAGGCATCAGGAAGCTGCACAGAAAACTGCGGCGGATGTGAAAGATTGCAGCCGCACAGGTGGAAGTATTTTCCGTAGAAAAAAAGCGAATGTTATGTTATTCTGTAGATAGTGTGAGAAATTTGAGCTGCCGGAAGCAGCGTCGCAGGAGCAGTATGAAAAAACGAAAGCAAAATAAAAAATACATATTGAGTTTTATGGCTGTTGTACTGTTGCTGACAGGCATGCCGGGGACAGGGGCTGCTGTCCGTGCGGCCGGAGTCCGATACTCCGCCGGTGTGGAGGCGGAGGTGGCACTCCTGATCGATGAGGCGGGGACGGCACTGGGAGAAATAGCGGCGGAGAGAGAGATCATGGCCCTGGTGTATCTGGCTGATGAATATCCCGTGCGTAACATTCCCTCCTATGAGGGCAGCATAGCGGTAACTGTGCTCAGCGGCCAGCAGGTCAATATTCTGGATGTCTATCTGGATGATAACTATGAGGTCTGGGAATATGTGTGGCTGGAGTGTGAGGGAAATGAATACTATGGTTATATCCCCCGAACCTATCTGGCTGTCTCTGATGCACGGTTTCTTAACTGGGAGGAGACATACGGGATGAATCCAAGTGCTTCCCTCTATACGGTTGATGAGAGAGGACAGACTGTTTATGCTGACATTGAGCAGTTTCCCGCCAGCTACAGGGCGGCGTTGACCCAGTTGAAGCAGCAGCATCCCAACTGGACTTTTGTAAAGATGAATACTTCTCTGAATTGGAATGATGTAATCTATAATGAACTGCAGGGCGGAAAAAGCCTGGCGCACAAGAGTCTTCCCGATTGGGCGAAAAACGGGCTGTATGACACCGGAAACTGGTATTATGCCACGGAGGCGGCAGTCAAGGTTTACATGGATCCCCGAAACAATCTGTCGGAAAATGCGATTTTCCAGTTTGAGCAGCTGACTTACAACGAAGAGTACCACACGCTGGAGGCCATGCAAAGCTTTTTGAACAACACTTTTATGAATGACAGCAAGCCTGCGCCCGGAATGGATAAGCTGACCTTTGCAGAGCTGTTCTGGATTTTCGGAAAGGAAGACTGCAGGAAGGTCAGTCCTTTTCACCTGGCGGCCAGAGTGCTTCAGGAGCAGGGACAGGGCACATCGCCCCTGATATCGGGAACCTATCCGGGCTACGAGGGCTATTATAACTACTTTAACATAGGTGCCAGCGGAAAGACCAACCAGGAAGTCTATGAGAATGGTCTGCAGTATGCAAAGGATCACGGCTGGATAAGCGCCTATTTTGCCATTCGGGACGGTGCTGATTTTATATCTGCCAATTATATCAGAAAAGGACAGGACACGCTGTACCTGCAGAAATTCAATGTGAATCCCAAAGGCAGCCACCCTGTATACACCCATCAGTACATGCAGAATATTTCAGCACCCAAATCAGAGGCCCAGAGCATAAAGAAGCTGTATGCCGGTGCAAACGCCCTTGACAGTCCGTTTGTATTCAAGATACCGGTCTATGAAAATATGCCGGCAGCGCCCTGTGCTGCGCCCGGAACGGAACCGGAACTCCCGGCGGTGGAGACTCTTGACATAGCGCTGGAACTGCCGGAGGGCTACAGTGACAGTACAGTGTGGCTGGACGGCGTGGCATATCAGGGCACTTTGGATGAAGGAAAGGTTACTGTCACTGCGGCGGATAAGAACGCGCGGACAGCCACGGTCTATAAATACGGTGAGTCCGGCGTACCTACGGGAATGTATGTGTGGAGCCTGGGCTACAGCGCCGGTTCCTATATGGTGACCCCGGAGCCGGAGCTTGCGGACTTGCTGACTTATCACGGCTTTTCCATCAGAATTACCGGGAAATCGGGAATTCGCTTTAAGACAGGAATTTCTGCAGATCTGAGGAGCAGGCTTGCTGCCGGGAGCGTTAACGGATATCGGCTTCGGGAGTACGGCACCCTTGTGATGAACAATGCCAACAGAGGGCAGTACCCCATGGTGAAAGGCGGAGCGAAAGTACAGAGTGGCATGTCATACGGGGCGGACGGGAAAGGCGGCTTTACGGATCTGGTTTATGAGACTGTGGACGGCAGATACCGATTTACTTCTGTGCTGGTGGGTATGCCGGCGACACAGTATAAAACGGAATTCGCCTTCAGAGGATATATTGTCCTGGAGAAGAACGGAACGACGATTACCCTGTATGGACCGCCTGTGGCGAAGAGTATCTATTCTCTGGCAGAACAGCTGCTGGAGCGGGGGAGTTATGAACCGGGAAGCACAACATATGAGTTTCTGGTAAAGCTGATAAATGACGCTGATGTGTGAAGGTGTATGGGTTGGGAGGAATATTCATGAGGAGACATATATATAGCCTGACAGTTTTAGGGGCGGTTTTGTGCCTGACTTTGACAGGCTGTGAGGACAGCGGCAAGACGCGGGTAAATCTGCCAACTCCGCAGACAATCTCTGACCTCGCGGAGGAGATTGCCGTCGCAGAGGGTATTGCTGCCGCAGAAGGAGTGACCACAGCAGAGGGCCAGGCACCTGTAGCCGGAGCGGAGCCTGCGGGTACAGACCGGTCCGGTGAGATCAGACTGCTCTGCAGCACCGGAAGCCTGGAGAGCGAAAAGGAAGCTCAGGTACAGGAGACTGTTATGGAGCTTTATCAAAATATGGAGCTGGAGGAATATCTTGGAGAGTGCATACACACTGTGAACAGTGATGCCTGGTATGATACCGTGGCTGATAATATGATCGAGGGAGCCAGATCCTATACCCTGCAGCAGGGCGAGGAAATCCTTCTCAGCATTCAGATCGGATATGACATTTTTGGGGCACTTTATACTAATATATGTTATCTGAAAGAGGGCAGCATGATACTGCTGAAGCAGCAGGGAGGCGTTGTGCAGCTGACCCTGGCGGGTGTGACGAATGACGTCTATGACGGCACCTTTGAAAGGTGCACCATTGACGGCAGCACCGGCGAGATACGCCGGGAGGAGGGAACTTATTCCCAGGGAGTTCTCACGGGAGAGTATTCTGTCATGGTGAAAAAAGGAAGCGGAGAAGGCGATCCCTATGACCTGTGGAACATGCGGGACAGCTTTGCCTACGAGACAAGCGTAACGGAATTTGACGAGCAGGGAAATGTTATCGAGCCTACACCTGCACCCACCCCTGAGGCAACTCCAAAGCCATCAGCGACGCCGAAGCCGTCTGCAACGAAAAAGCCGACGGCTACCCCGAAGCCTGCGGCCACGCCGGAACCTGCGCCTGCTCCTGCGCCGCCTGCGGCTGATCCGGCACCCGCCCCGGTGCCTCAGAATCCGCCTGCAGCTCCGACACCGGCACCTACGCCGGAGCCCACACCTGCACCCACCCCTGCCCCTGCGCCGCCTTCGGAGCCCAGTTCGGGTGAGGTGGACATCGAGTGGTCGGATGATATTTTGTGATTGCAGGTTATTTACAGAGATTCGTGAGAATCTCTGTTTTTTTGCCCTAAAATAAAAATACAACCGCTATTAAATTCGCATACTCTTAATTTTACAGTACATAAAATAAATTGACGTATTCATACATAAATTATTCGATACGTGAAAAAGTATTTTATGTAATGTAAAAATATATAAAATAGAAATCACAGTTGACGAACTACCCGAGATAATCAGGATCGAAATGATATGAAAGGAGAGACAGCCACATGACAACGGGAGCAATTCTTATCCAACTGCGGAAAGAAAAAGATGTTGGACAGAAGGAAGTTGCGACCTATCTGAACGTGTCCATCGCTACTATCTTCAATTATGAAAACAACGTTCACTCTCCTGATTATGCGATGCTTTGCAGACTGGCTGATTACTATGGTGTGACAACAGATTATCTGTTGGGGCGTACCGTCTACCGCAATGACCCCAAGGTACTGAACCGGCGAATCTCTGATGAATATACAGTAACGGATGTTATAGATATGGCGCTTGCCCTTGACAGCAGTGAAGTACACCATCTCATGGAATACGCAAAATTTATTCAAACAAGGAGGCAGTAAGAGGGTACCTGATTTGACGTTTCCTAAAGGACATGGTATAATTATGGCCGTAAAATGATGTAAGCATGCAAGAGGGACAAGGTCTTGGAAAAAAATAAGAGTTTCCTGAAGGTGCCTAAAAGCCGGATTATAGCATTAATTTTTCTGGACGTGATGAGCGTTGCCATCGCGTCTTTTGCGGCGCTTTTTATTCGGTCGGAACTCAGTTTCAAGGGCGTTTATGAGATGTTTGCGCCGATATTGGAAAAAATTATTCTGCCGGATATAGCTTTTGCGCTGATTTTTTATTTTATCTGGAAGCTTTATAATAGTGTCTGGCGGTATGCCAGCGCAAACGAATTGATCAATATTATTCTGGCAACAACCTGTTCCGCCGCAGCACAGGTGATTTTTTGTGTTATTACAGGAAATCAGATGCCCAGAAGCTATTATATTCTCTATTGGTTTCTGCTGATGGCGGTGACCTGCGGCGTCCGGTTTGGCTACCGTATTCTTCGAATTCTGAAAAATAAGCGTCTCAGTCTTTCAACAAAGAAAAAATGTGTCAACGTCATGATCATCGGCGCCGGTGCTGCCGGCAATATGATTTTAAGGGAGATTGAGAGCAGCGAATACCTGAATATGCAGGCGAAATGTGTCATAGATGACAATGCGGGGTGTCATGGCAAGGTGCTGCGGGGCATTCCCATTGTGGGCGGCAGGGACATGATACTGGATGCCGCTCTGCAGTATGGAATAGACGAGATCATTCTCGCCATTCCGTCGGCAAATGTGCAGACCAGAAAGGAAATTCTTGACATTTGTAAGGAGTCCGGCTGTAAACTTCGGACGCTGCCCGGAATGTACCAGCTGATCAACGGGGATGTGTCCATATCAAAGCTGAGGGAGGTTGAGATTGAAGACCTTCTGGGCCGGGAGCCCATTCAGATCGATACAGATGAAGTCCTTGAACATGTCAGCGGGAAAGTAGTTCTGGTTACCGGAGGAGGAGGATCCATCGGAAGCGAGATCTGCAGGCAGATTGCGTCACACAATCCGAAGCAGCTGATCATCTTGGACATTTATGAGAATAATGCCTATGAGATACAGCAGGAGCTTGTGCGAAAATATCCGAATCTGAATCTGGTGGTACTGATTGCCTCAGTGAGGAATACCAACCGGATCAATAATATTTTTGAACAGTATCGTCCCAATATTGTATACCATGCGGCGGCTCATAAACATGTGCCTCTTATGGAGGACAGCCCCAACGAGGCTATCAAGAATAATGTGGTGGGCACCTATAAGACGGCTCAGGCGGCGGACAGATACGGCGCGGAGAAGTTTGTGCTGATTTCCACAGACAAGGCGGTGAACCCCACCAATGTCATGGGCGCATCCAAGCGTATCTGTGAGATGGTGATTCAGATGATGAATCAGAGGTCGAAGACCAATTTTGTGGCGGTGCGTTTCGGAAATGTGCTGGGCAGCAACGGCAGCGTGATTCCTCTGTTCAAGCAGCAGATTGCCGAGGGCGGACCCGTGACCAGACTCTTATACACATCTCCGCGCCATCCAGACCACTCTACAA
>JAIDME010000159.1 GCA_029050705.1 Acetatifactor sp. | reverse complement strand
GGATAAGGACAACAGCATCAGATATGCCGCGGTTTTTTTCCATCTTTTCATAATAAAACTCCCTGTAAAGCCAATTATTTTAACTAATTTTAGCTTTGCGTTAGTTAAATTATAAATCTTTTATAGTATTAATTCAATCTCTTTCTGCATTCTATTCGTCGATTTTACCATATTACCAATTTTGTTTTTTTTTTTTTGTGCAAAATATATAAAGGACTGGTTTCTTATTAAAAGAAACCAGTCCTTTAGTACTATTAATTTTAGCTAAATTTTAATTTTTGCAAATTTTGAGACCTAATTCGCGCCGGTTCCGCTTGTCATCAGGCCCAGCAGATGAAATATATTGCCTGCGGAATCCTCTTCCCGACGGATTTCTACTTTGTGAACCGCTTCCTCGCCGGAAGCATAAACCTCAGATGTCATGATGGCGTTTCCCCAGCCCCCCGAAAAGTCGGCGTTTATTGTCTGCACATGCTCGCCGTCCACCAGTACCTCAAACCGTCCGCAGGTTCCGTCCGTAGTGGCGTAGTAGAGAATACCCAGTCTGCTGAAGGAAGCGGTAAATACGATACCACCCTCCCCGTCGCAGCTCCAGCCATTTGGGAACTCCCCGCAAACCTGATTTTCAGTAAAATCGCCCAACTCCTCCGGCACAATGTCATCGCTGTCCAGGATACGGGCATTCCCGTAGGCTTTCTTTGTCAGTACAGACACGGCTTCTGTATCCGGTTCACCCAAATCATTCCTGACTTCATACACGCCGTTTAAATAGTTCCACAGGACTTCCCCCGTCACCGCATGTCCGAGAGCGGAAGGATGGACTTCGTCTCCCGACATCTCCTTCGCTGAGAAACGTCCCGTCTCCATCATGTCCGACACCACATTCGCATAGCTCACCATGGGGATACTGTAATGAAATCCCACCAGAACATGGTTCCCCTGAGAGGATGCACCGTTTGTCTGGGCCATAAACAGGAGCATCACCGCAGGTGCGCTGTCATCATTCAATAGATTATAGATCAGATTGTCATAAGTAATCTTATGAAAATTATCGTTTCCATCATTGACGGAGAATTCCACCAGCACCAGGTCCGGTTCATGTTTCAGCACATCCTGCTCCAGACGGTGTACGCCCAGATAAGAGTCCGTTCCGCCGATGCCCGCATTTACAAAATTAAATTCGGTGTCAGGAAATCTCTCCTGCCACCACCGGAAAAAGATATCCGCGTATGCCCCTTTTGAAGGAATTTCGCCACTTTTCAGAAGTTCATTGTCTTTTGCACCGCTCGATATTGTCCCCTGAGTGATAGAGCCGCCGATGCAGACAATGCTCACCGGCTCTCCCGCCTCCGCCTTGCGCATCACCGCCCCAAGGGCTCTGTCATCACAACTCGGCCACATGTCTGCCAGCTCCATGTCCCCTTCTCCCAGGAAGGAAGTGGGCGGTGTCAATTCCACATCAGACACTCCGGCCTGGCTGCTCTGCGCTGACTCTTCGGAGCTGCCCGCTCCGAGGCTGCCTCCACTTAAGTCTCCGGCTGTCTCAGAGCCGCCGGCCGCTCCGCCGCAGCCTGTCAGGCACAAGGCCAGCCACAGTACAGCAGCCGCCAGCCATCTCCGGCCGGAGACTACTATTCTGCCGCTTTTTTCCGTTTCCCGTAATAAGCTTCCCACATGCCTTGTCTGTCTCATCTGCTTCTCACACTCTCTTTCACCACAATACGGCCTTCCACCATATGAGTTCTGTGGCTGTCTGTCTCATTTTCCATCCGTTTTACCAGAATTTTTACCGCCTTGGATGCCATCTCCGCCTGATCTACCTCATAGGTCGTGATTCCCACATCGCAGATTCCCGGATAAATGTAGTTGTCAAAGCCCACCACGGAAATATCCTCCGGCACACGATAACCATCCCGTTGCAGCTTCTGAATCAGTTTTCCCGCCGTCAGGTCACAGTTGCAGAAAAAAGCGGTAGGCATTTCCTCCGGGATCAGCATCAACTCCTCCTGGATAGACCCGCTGGACACATGCCTGTCATCCAGCTGCCAGTCCTCCCTGAGTGGGATTCCGTGCTCCAGCAGGGCCTTCGCATAGCCAAAATACCTGTCCGTGATAGAACTGGTTGCAAGCAGAGTTCCCACATACGCAATTCTGGTATGTCCCTGTTCAATGAGATAATTAACCAGATGATAGGCTCCGTAATAACTGTCGGAGACTACCGCGTCCGTGGCCGGATCATCATCCGTAAAATCTATGTAGACCACAGGAACGGATTTGTTTTCCTTCAGAAGCTTCAGATACCTTCCGGGCATCCTGCCGATGACAATGATGCCGTGAACCTTCTGCTCCCTGATCACCTTCGGCACTTCCAGCTGCTCCTCCATACGGCTGCTCACCATCTCCATCATGGCAAAGCATTCGCAGTTCAGGGCACAGATGGAAACCTGCTGATATATCTTCCAGTAGAAGGATTCATATTTGTCCAGATAGTCCTCTTCTATCAGTACGCCGATATTGTAGCTCCGCGCTCTGCTGATTGCCCGTCTGGCTGCGGAGGGCGGCCGATACCCCATCTCATCAGCCAGTGCTTTTATCTTCTCACGCATCTCCTCGCTGACACCCTTTTGACCGGAAAGCGCCTTGGAAACAGTCACTGTGCTGACTCCCACCTTCTTCGCAATATCTGCCAGTTTTACCGTTTTCGCCATAAGCTACTCCCCTTCCGCCACAAGATGAATCAGCTTCGACTGAAAGTCTCCCCACATTTCCTGTACAGGGATTCCGGCATTCATCAGGGTATCTCCCCGATATACCTCGCCGGTCTCCTCGTTCCTGTACTTCAGTCCGGGCTTCAGTCCCGCCAGCTTTATCATCCTGCTGTGATAATTTGGACGCCTCAGCACCTGTACAAAGGTGAACAGTGCCTCCTTCTTGTCCTTTGACACTACCCCATAGCAGTCAAAGAAGTGATTCTGCCTGTAGGAGGCAATGCGATAATAATCGCCGCCTCTGACCAGATCATTGTACTTGTGGTACAGGGCTACCTGCTCCGGAATCTGCGCCCTGTCCTCCTCTGAAATTTTTGTGATATCCAATTCATAGCCGAAGGTGCCGGCCAGGGCAACGTTTCCTCTGGTTGAAAAGGGCGTGTTCCTGCCCACCGTATGGTTGGGACAATCTGACACATGGGCGCCCATGGTGGAAAGAGGATAAATCAGTGCCGTTCCCTCCTGGATGACAAGCCGCTCGATGGCATCCGTATCGTCAGAACACCAGATTTGCGGGCTGTAGTAAAGCATGCCCGGGTCAAATCTCGCCCCGCCGCCGGAACAGTTCTCCAGAAGCAGATCCGGAAATTCTTTTGTGAGCCGCTCCTGCAGCTCATATACCGCGAGCACATAGCGGTGACTGAGTTCCCCCTGATTATCACGGCCAAGGTACAGGCTGCCCAGATCGGTGAGCTGGCGATTCATATCCCACTTCACATACTCTATATTTGCGCTGTGCAGCACCTCAGCTACCGAATTGTATACATACTCCAGCACCTCACGTCTGGTCAGATCCAGGACGTACTGATTCCTGGAACGGCAGGGAATGCGATCCGGAATAGCGATTGCCCAGTCCGGATGGGCGCGGTACAGATCGGAGTCCGGTGAAATCATCTCCGGTTCAAACCAGATGCCGAATTTCAGACCTATTCTGTTCACCTCATCCACCAGGTGTTTCAGTCCTCCCTGCAGCTTCTCTTCATTGACCTTCCAGTCACCAAGGCTGGTATTGTCATCATTCCGGCATCCAAACCATCCGTCATCCATAACCAGCATTTCAATACCTGCCTTCTTTGCCTCTCTTGCAATGTCCAGCAGCTTTTCCGTGTTGAAATTAAAATATGTCGCCTCCCAGTTATTGATTAGAATGGGACGCTTTTTATCCTTGTAGGGGCTTCTGATCAAATGGTTCCGATACAGGTCATGAAGGGTTCTGCTCATGCCGCCCAGCCCCTCCGCAGAGTAAGTAAGAATGACCTCCGGCGCCTGAAAAATTTCTCCCGGCTTTACCTGGTAGCAGAAATTCCTGGGATGAATTCCAATCTGCACCCGAAGGCTTTCAAACTGGTTTTTCTCCACCTGAGCAATAAAATTGCCGGAATATACAAAGTGAAAGCCATAGACACTGCCGCTCTCCTGGGTAGCCGTCTCAGACACCAGCGCCATAAAGGGATGCTCCTGATGGGAGGATTCTCCTCTCGTGGAGCTTACGCTTGTCTTTCCACAGCCAATCTCTCTATACTCCATGTGACGCTCCCTGGCCCAGGAGCCGTGAAGGGTCAGCAGGCGGTAATTCTCCTGGATCATGTCCATGTCCATGTCAACGCTGGCAGACATAAGCCTTGTAAGGAAAAAGCTCTCCTGAGATATATTTTTAACCGATACACTCCTGACTATCACATCCACATCCGCAAAGATACTGTAGCGCAGCGTCACCTCCAGCCCCAGCACTTTGTCCACCCCGTCAATCTCCAGAGTCATGCACTCCTGCTCTCCGCCGAAGGTGGCGGGCAGCCCTTGCAGTTCCGGCTTTCCCTTCAGAATTCTGTGAGCTTTATATACAATTTCAACCGCGTTATGCCCCTTTGCATCCAGCACCTCTATGGCACTCTCCCTGTAATCCCCTGTATTACAGCCGGGAAATTCCATGGGAAAAGCATCGAAGAAAGAGCTTCTGTCTCGGTTGTTTACTGATGGGACAAAGGGCGGCTCCCCTGTCCGCATCAGATACCCGGCGTTACTGTCACTGATGGTCTTTCCGTAGTAAACATGCCCGATAAAGCCCTCCTCGTCCGCCAGCCCGATCAGATAACTGG
>JAIDME010000158.1 GCA_029050705.1 Acetatifactor sp. | reverse complement strand
ATTATAGTTTCTACCACGGAATTCTCTTTTCATATAAAGATTCCTTTCCAAAATGTACTTTATTGTTATTTTAGCATTTTGTTAATATATATTGTCTTTACATCCTCCCCCGTATCTTTTCTACCAACGTCACATCCGCAGGCAGCCATTCTACCGAATCCAGCTTATCTTTCGTCAGCCATTTGGCGGCCTCATGCTCCTTAAGAACTAAGTCCCCGGACAGAATCTCAGCCCAGAAACAATCCATTGAAAGATGAAATGTCGGGTAATCGTACTCTATGGTATCAAGCAGCTCTCCAACCACTATCTCCGTCTCCAACTCTTCCTCTATCTCTCGGACAAGCGCCTGCTGCGGAGTTTCCCCTTCCTCAATCTTTCCGCCGGGGAACTCCCATCCTCCTTTAAAATCTCCATATCCTCTCTGTGTTGCGAAAATAACCGACTCACCTTTTTCATTTGTAGCTTTAATTATCGCAGCTACTACCCGTACTGTTTTCATCTCGCACCTCATTCATTTACTATGTATTCGTATAAATCTTCTCTTACAGGGACATCCAATATCCATTCAATCTCAACAGCTGTCTTATCTGTGTTGGGCATAATAAACTGTTTGACTTTTCCGCTTGCCTTCATATACCCAAGGTAATAAAACTCCTTTGAAATTTTATCATCCTTGTTTTTTCGTACAAACAAATGCACCTGTATTCCGCGCTCCTCTGCATGTAAAAAGTTCTGTACATCTTCGGATGAAACCGTTCTTCCGGATTTTGATATTGCAATCAAGTTACTACTGCTGGTAAAGTGGTCTTCATATTTGGTAGTATCGCTTATATCATTTGACTTATCATAATTAATAAAAACTGGAAATGTCTCTGTCTTTTTGTCATATTTGTATCCGCCAATATTCAGAGGTACTTCATTTGTTTCCCAATTTAGCAGTCTGCAAACGTCCTCATAGGTGTACTTCTGATATAATACAAAATCCGTATCCTTATATGTTTTTGAAAAATCTCTCTCATATCGGCTGATGCCAAACTCAATGAGCTCCTGCAAAATCTTATTAAAATTCTTATTGGTCAGCATTTTTTCAAAGGATTTTGAAATATGATAGTCTACTCCCGACCCATCATCCTTTTCAATAAAAACACATTCCGCATATGTATTTTTACTTGCTCCGGCCGGGAATTCATTCGTCATAATATTAATAATATTTTCCCTTTGCACTTCGCTCATTTGAATTCCATAATTATCACTTAGTTCTTTTTGCAAACCAGCAAACAATAATACTCTCTGGGTATATTTAAGCATTCTATCTAAAAGCCTTAACTCTTGAATTCGCTTTCCGCTGGCAAGCTTTTTTGATACGAACTCAATGACCTTTTCTTCTTCCGGTGACAATCTTATTTCGTAGTCCTTTTCATACTTTACAAGGAATTTATAGTAGGAACCCAAGCTATTGTTATCAAAAATACGGAGGACATCCATTTCCCCGTAGTCATCAAAGTCCTTTAGTCCAGGGATTCTGCCCAACTTGTTTTTTAGGTTTGTATAATTCTCTTTAATAAGCTTTATATCGCTAAAGTTTGCATTATCAACTGCAGCAAAAATGCGTTTTCTACTTATCTCGTCAAAATGAATGGTGCTCGCTCCCGGAATAACACGGCCGCCTTCCATAAGATATCTCCGAATATTATCCTTGTTATAGCTGCGATCTCCGGACAGTGCAATTGGAATCATAAAATTATTCTTGTAGTTTCCAATAAAATCAAGGATTACAACATATTCCTTTCCTGATGCTTTTCTAAGCCCCCGGCCTAATTGCTGAATAAATACAATTGGCGACTGTGTCGGGCGAAGCATAATAACCTGATTCACCTCAACAATATCCGTTCCCTCTGAGAAAATATCAACGGTTATAATATAATCCAGGTAATCATCTTCTTCAGACTGAACATCCATCGTTAGTCTTTCAATGGCATCTTCTCTGGCACCGTCATTATCATCACCGGTTAACGCAATTGTTCTCAGCCCTCGCTCATTAAACTTTCTGGAAAGCTCCCTTGCTTCATCTTTCCCGCTGCAGAAAATAAGCCCTTTTACGCGCTCCCCGCAGTGCCCAAAATACGTTGCCTGTTCCATTACATATTTCACACGCTCATCGCTTGTAAGATATCTAAAATTTTCTAATTGTTCTTCCTTTGAATTTCCTTCATCAGAAATCATTGCCAAATCAGTGATGCCAAAATAGTGAAATGGACACAACAAATCCTCCTCCATCGCTTTCTGTAACCGAATTTCATAGGCAATGTTATGGTCAAAGATTTCATATATATTTCGACCTTCTATATTATCATCACGCTTATCCGGTGTAGCCGTCATTCCTAGGATAAATTCAGGTGTAAAGTAATCCATAACCCTTTTATAGCTTTCAGCACTTGTATGATGCGCTTCATCGTATATACACGCATCAAAATAATCCCTTGAGAATCGCTCCAGATTTTCCTGCTTACTCAGAGTCTGAACTGTTGCAAACACAAAATCTGCATCATAATCATGTTTATCTCCAGACACCAGCCCCGTTTTTATTCCGCTCCCAAATACTCGTTCAAAGGACGCCTTCGCTTGTTTAGCAATCTGATTTCTATGTACCAAAAATAAAACTCTTTTAAATCCAAGCTCTCTCATTGCAAAGGCGGATGCATACGTTTTTCCTGTTCCAGTTGCAGAGATAAGCAATGCCTTATCTAATCCCTCTTGCCTTAATTCCATCAAATTATAAATAAACGCTTTTTGCATTGAATTAGGCTGCAACGTGTATGCTTCCACAGATGGAATAGCTTGGCTTCTTGCAATCCTTTTCTGCTCAGCAACCATTTTTTCAAACAGCCGCTTTTCTTCATACCTTCTTCGATATTCTTCAATAAACTCAATATAGCTCTTTGTTGATTCACATTCATCCCAAAGCCTGTTAAATTCATCCAATACCAAGTTCACCATCTCACCCCGGCTTGTGGATACCAGCTTTGTGTTCCATTCCATATTTCTGGTTAATGCATCCTGCGTTAGATTTGAGCTTCCGATAATAAAACGATATTCTTCACTTTTTCGAAATATATATCCCTTCGTATGAAAGCCATTTCCTGCACGCTCTGTCTGATACATCCTAAGATCAATATTAGAGAGACTCGCTATTGTATCCAGCGCTTCAGGGTCGCTGAAACAAAGATAATCTGTGGTTAATATTCTGCCGGGAACACCTCTCCTCTCCAGCTCCTGCAATGTCTGCAAAAGCGGCGTGACACCTCCCTTGGTTATAAATGCCACACTGATTGCAAAGCTGTCACACCTGAGCAGTTCATCCTCTATTGCTGAAAAAACCTTCTGCCCGTTTTTATTGTCATTATAAATAAACTGTGGCTTATATGCCAAATTAGAGTGAAACGTGCTGTCAATGAATGCTGTGCTTAACCCACTCTGAAGTTCTTTTATTTTATCTTCAGTCATCTAGCTTGTCCCTTCATCTTTAAATGTTTTCATTCTATTTCTTTTCTGCCAGTCACCTACCCTGCCAGCCTTTTCTCCCACACATCATACCCCTGTCTTCTTGCGGAATCATATACAGGGCGCATATTTTTCTCCAGGATGCCATAAAACTCCACGTCTGAATTTCCTCCTCGGTACAACTCCTGATTCGCCCAGATGGAATGCAGATTGTCCTTATAGCAGGCTTCATACAATTTTCTGATTCCGTCTTTTTCATGAATCATTTCGTACATTACGTATTGGTTCCTTGCGAACCGAATGAAAAAGTCATTCCAGTCCGGCAGTCTGTTATTTTTCGCCGAGTTCAACGCCGAATCCATGGGCATCAGATTCCATAATTCATCGTTCATCACAAAAGACCAGGGGATGAAATGGTCTACCTCATATTTTTGCTTGTCAATGGCTTCGTCAGTAAACACATCCGTCACGCTGCGCATGTCCAGTATGCCGTCCCACAGTTTTCGCACATGGGCAAGCTTTCGCATCTTTTCGTCCAGCGGCGCAAGCTTATAGATCAGTCCCGGAACCTCCGGATTATTATTCTGCAGCCACTTCACCTTTTCGCACTGAATCCATCCCAATATATTGACTGTGTTATCTTTTATCATCTGCATCCAGGCATCATGAAAGATCAGCCTGCGTTTTAAGCCCGTTTCCGCCCCAAAGGTATAGGGAAGTAAAATATCGTTTGCGCTTAATTTATTATAATATATTATCATCCTTCCGGCACTGCTGTCCAGACTGATCCGCTCTCCTGATTTATTTGCAAAGCCTGACAGCGCCTTATAGGGAACATTCAGCGTCAATGCCTGCTTTTCCCCGTGAAGCTGCTTATCAAACTGCGCAGTGGCATTCTTGATTTCAATTTTAGTCGCATTTGCAGGCAGCTCACTCAGCTTCTTTAGCTTTAGCACTGCTCTCTCCAGATTATCCTTAATTTCTCCGTCTCCCCAGAGGCCGCTCAAATGGATGTGAAATTCCAGAACGGAGTACCATGCGTTGGCAATCATCTCATTAATGATTTCATCATAAGTGGCTTCACATCTGTTCTCTGATATAAGCTGCACGATTGCTTCCAGCCAGTAGAACTTATAGCAGTAGGACGGATCCTTCATCATACGCGAAAACCCGTCAATGTCCAATGTATTATAATATTTTCCGTCAATCACTAACCGGCCGTCTGCCATTGCTCTTCCCCTCACTCACCACTCATTTATATTGGGCCTCGGAATTCTCCACCACTGTTCAAAATCAACCGTATATCTTGACAGAACACTCCCGATATCCGTTGGCATCTCATAATCCGTCAATTCCATAAAACAGGAGACAAATTCATCCAGCGCTTCTGTCTCCTGGGTCTTTGCACATTCTTTCCCCAGCGCCACCAGCCTTGCCGTATCCTCCGATATATTTCCAACGAATTCCTCCAGTCTCCGATTGCTCGGAAAGAGTATCTCATGCTCCTGCAGTACCATCCGATATATGCTGTAGATCACTTCGTTTATTGCATGAAGCTTCATATAGCCGTCAATGGGACAACCCTTGAGAAAGTAGTAATAATTCAGCCAGAAATCCGCATAAAACGATAGCATTTTCTCCTCTTTTTCACCTTTTTGAAAGACCGGAATCCGGGATACCAGCTCCGGTATCTCATCATCTTTGGTGAATAACACCACCGACTTGACGAAGGCGTTTCTCGCCGGTTCGCTTCCTCTCTCCGCGGCGTCCTTCAGAAACTGCTTTGTCATATACTTGATGTCAAAATAACCTCCTTCATATGTACAGTATCCTTCTATTGTCTCGGCTGTTTTATTCTCCTGCTGCCTTTTTTCATACGCTTCATCCGATATCACAACCATGGCGTCCAGATCCGAATCCGCCCGCTCACAGCCCTTTGCCACGGAGCCGCCGAAAATGACCGCAATCACCTCGTCCATGTCTGCAAAATAATTCTTCAAATTCTCCAGCGATTCCCTGTGATGCTGATACATAGCTAATTCTCCTAACCTCTCAATTTATTTTAGTAACTTCTTCATCTGCTGTTCCGTTGCAGTGGGATAGAGCTCTTTGATATGTGTAAAAATCCTGTCTCCCGATTCTGAAGGCAGCTCCTTGTAGGCAGAGGTTACGAAATCATAGCCGTACAAATGCTCCGGGGTTGAGTATATCGCCACATTCCAGCCGTACTCCTGCCCCTTTTTATTCTTCCTCCTGCGAAAATCCCTCATGCAGAGGTACATCTGCATCTGCAGTTCTGTGATGGTTCCTTCAAAATTTTTCTCTCCGTCTCCGTCAGCCTTTTTCCCGAAACCCGCCTGTTTCTTGATCTCAAACGAATACAGTTCGTCGTCGGCATGCTCCTCCGCAAACAGATCCATAATTTTCTTCTGCCTCCTGGAAGCCTTTTCATCATCCCAAAGGGCATCAAAATCATAGCCGTCCCGCCTGTAATTCACAAAATAGGGGAGCCATTCCTTTGAAATGAATCCGGCCTTCTTATCAAAGAACTTTCCGTAAACCACTCTGCCGTCACGGGCAATGACTTCTCTCCAGCTCCAGGGATCATCTGCCGGATCACCACCAAACCAATGTTCCGGCACCGTATATTCTTCCAGGGAAAATCCCGAAATCTCATTTTTAAACAGTGGCAGAAATCCCATCTCGCTGATAGACTTAATTGCCTCCTCTGCCGAATGCAGGCATTTCGGGTCCTCCCATGAAACGCCATGCATGATCCAGGTTCCGTCTTCACTTGCCATCACATTTTCTCCTTTGCACGATTACTCTTCCACATCACTGATATCCGATCCCGAAATAATCCAAATACGCTTTATACTTATCCTGCGCCGACAGGCAGGTGTCTCTCAAATAACCCCTTTCCCGGTTCCATTCTTTTAAGCCGCGATAATAAAACATTTTTATACTGTCCTCTAAGATAAACGGAACAATATTATATTTTAAGCACTCTTTAAACATGATCAATCTGCCGACGCGGCCGTTCCCGTCCTGAAACGGATGCACTCTCTCAAATTGTACATGAAATTCCAGAATATCTTCCAGTGTCTTGTCCTGCTTTTTATTATAATCAGAAAGCAATTTTTTCATCTCCACAGGCACCTGCTCCGGCAATGCAGTAAAAAGTCCTCCTGCTTCATTTGCCTGCTTCTTATAATCACCTACAGCAAACCAGTCAAGCCTTGAATCACTGGTTCCTGTTTTTAATATGAAATGCAGCTCCTTGATAAACTTTTCTGATAATGTAACTTTAACATCGTCAATAATCCTGTCTATACATCTGAAATGATTAACGGTTTCGATAACATCATCTACATTCAGCACATCATTTTCCACACCGATTGTGTTTGTTTCAAAAATATAACGGGTCTGGTCATGTGTTAAACGACTGCCTTCGATATGATTTGAATTATAGGTCAGCTCAATCTGCGTTTTGTGATAAATCCCGCCGGAATATTTTCTTTTTTTCTCATCCTGTAAAACCTCTGATAAAGTAGCAGGTTCCTTTTCTTTTTTATTTGAGCGCTCGGGCTTACAGGCTTTTTCCGGTATATTCCATGTCTTTCCGGTAAGAAACGCGCCTTCCACCCGACCATGGGCACAATAATTCCTCACACTGCGTTCAGAAACATTCCACTTTTTTGCTATTTCCGCAACAGAAAGATAACCCATCTCTTTTCCTCCGGGATATGCCTGATTTATCTCTGCATCCTGGTAAACAGTATCACTAACGCTCATTATATCACAGTATCGGCAAAATATCCACTCTCTTCACACTCTCTTTTTAGTTTTTTGCCGATAATCTATTGTTTTCCTCGTAAATAATAAATTAATAATAGCCGAAGCTCCTTGAATAATCAAGAGTGCTTCGGCTTATATCATCCGGTCAGCAGTGTCCCTGAAATATTAATTAGCTTACTTTTCCAACCCGTACCAGCTGACCTTCCATCCTTCCTCCTCAAGGATCAGAGCTATTGTCAGATATTCCAGTGACTCGTCTTCGCCCGGCAATATTTCCAGGCTGCATATACTTATATCGCCAATCGCCCTGCCCTGTATTTTCTCCCATTTAACAGCCAGAAGCTCTGCTTTTTCCGCATCATGACCATCTGTTCCGTTCGGAAATATATCCGGGTCTCCCTCGAAATCTTCCGCCAGATATTCTTTCAATGCGTCGCGGTCCCCAGCCAGATATGCTTCCCAGAATTCTCTCATGTCCGGCATTCCATACGCTATCTTAGACATGCTTTGCCATAGTCTCGGTTCTGAAGCGGCACCTGCTGCCATACCTGCATTCGGCATAATGCAGAAGCTGTCTGCCATTATCGCCAGGCGTTCCTTAAAGCCCTCTTCCGCTTCCGGGGGATACCGGCATATGATGCCCCATGTTTTTGTTTCTTCCGAATCCATATGCTCGATCAACTCTATGGTTGTCATCAATTCTCTGCGGTTCCAGCTGAGCTTTGCAGTATCCTCTTCTGTAACGGAATATCCTATGGATACAAGATACTCTATCACCTGTTCTATCGTTTTTTCACCGTAATCCTGTATGATCAGCTGCACCTCGTCATTTACATCCGCCATCCATGCTCCTGAACGGTACATATACCAGCCTTCGGAGGGTATCAGGATGCCATAACCGGCACCTATATACAAATCTGCCGGCACCCTCTCTTCCATTCCCTCCAAAGTAAAGGTAACGGAATATCCACCCGGCTGATCTGTACCGGAATCATCAGTATTCTCCGTCTCAGAATCTGTGTTGGAAATCCCTGTATTTCCTGCGGG
>JAIDME010000157.1 GCA_029050705.1 Acetatifactor sp. | reverse complement strand
CCAGAGAGACTCCGGAATTATATTGACGAACTGTTTCTCGCCAGTTCCGGCATCTTCCAGACGTTTTTTGCAGTCTTCATAATATTTCTCCAGAGTTTCCAGTACCTGATCCTCCGTGATGCCGGCTTTTTCCAGATTTTCCTTGCGCTTCTCCTCCTCGCTCTTCGTCTCGTCCACTTTATCATAGGGATCACCCCTGCTCTGCCAGACCAGCGGCTCAATAGGATTGGGATTGATATAAGCATCCACGGCGCTGCTTCCAGGCTCCGCCGTCTGCACGGCAGGAACCTCCGCACAGGCGGGAAGATACACCGAAAGGTCAGTCCGAACGTGAGTGGTTCCAAACTCCCTGTCTGATTTATTGTAATAGTCATATGTGGAAGGCTCCGTGTCATCCCAGGTCACATCCACATTGCGGTAGAGGCTGCCCATCTTCACAATATTCCATGCGTGATCTTCCCCCGCGTATCCCGTACAGTAATAGCAGGGAATTCCCAGCTGCTGCATCAAATACTGAAAAGCCCTGGCATATCCGGCGCAGACACTCTCTCCCAGCACAATGGCACTGTATGCGCTCTGGTCTATAGGCATTGATACTTTGTATTCCACAATCTGCACCAGCGCGTCATGAATATACTGCTCTTTCTCGTAATCGCTTCCGAGATTCACTGCACCGGCCAGAATTTCCGATGTACAGGTGTTAAAATCCTGTACTGCCGTCGCCAGGTCATTTGCAGTTGCATTATATCTCAGCGTGATCTCCACGCAGATTCCTGTCCGAAGATATTTGCAGGCGAACTCCGCATCCAGCCAGAACAGCTCCGGATGATCGTTATACACGGCCTCAACCACACTGGCGGCCTGAGCCGTAGTCGCTGCAACAGCAGGCGTAAAGGAAGTATTCAGTGCCAGGGCATTGGCATATACCTGTCTGTATAGTGTCTTCAAGGTGTCATCCAGCATGGCGTAATAGGGATAATACTCTGCCGGAAAGGTCAGGCCCTCCCCTGTCTCACCGGGTGCAAGAATACTGCTGAGATTGTCTGCTTCCTCCTGAGCAATCTGCTCATTTTCCGCCGTAACGGGCTGGTAGCCCACCAGTCCGCTGACACCCTCCGGAATTTCCTGCGGATAGCTGTCCGGCACAACATACTTTTCTCCGTCGCCGTTTCCCGACGTAACAGGAGTGAAGCCCAAATTCTGTCCGGCGTCCGGCTGTGCGGTACCTGCCTGCATCTGCTGTACCTTCTCCGCCAGTTTGGCGGTCAGAGCTGGGTTTAACGCACACACCAGAATCCCCAGACTGCACACCACCAGCAACGCCACTATGAAATAGAGTATCCTTTTGATCAGCTTCATTTTTATACTCCTCTTATCCTCAAAGGCTCCAAATTAATTCCACAGAAATGGCAAAATAATAAAGAACGCAACGCGCAATATCATTTCAACAACGGCAATGATACAAAGGACTTTCACCAGTTTGGGATTGGAACTGTAATCCAGCTTTCTCCTTGCCATTATAATAAAGACAATGCACAGAATAGGCGACCAACCGAATAATATTGCAAGAACAGCGAAAATCGTCGACCTGTTGGCCTCCGGGTCCACAACGGTTCCCTGTCTGTTTCCTCCATTTTGTACGGGCCTGGAAGCGCCTCCCTGAGACTGCCCGGACTTCCATTGCCCTGTCGGTTGAGGAACTCTGCCCTGAGACTGCCCTGTGCTCTGCTGTCCTGCTGCCTGAGTCCGGTTCTGCGCCCCCTGCTGGCCCGCTCCGCTTACCTGTCCTCCCTGCTGACCCGGACTTTTTGTCTGTCCTGCCGAACCCTGCTGCCACCGGGTATCCTGTTTCCATGCATCATGGTTATCGACATAGCCGCTGTCATGATGAAGAGGGTCCGAACCGATATGACCGCCCGCCAGAGAGCCCGCCGCTGTCTTCTTAAGTGTCTCGATCAGCCCGTCTATGCTGGCGCGGAACTCCTTACGGCTGGCACCTCCGCCCACGCCGTCCAGATCAGTCTCGCCTCCCATGGCATTTTTCAACCACGCCTCCACATGAAACTGTCCGTCCACATAGACCCACTTCAAGTAGCGTTCCTTCTTGTGACTGTCTTTCAGATAAAATACCATCTCTCCGTTCCAGTCGGTTCTGGTAAAGTGGTTGTGATAAATAAAGTCATCCATCACCATACTGACCACATCTATCGGCTGTTCCAGCCGTATGTCCTTAATATATCTGCCCATGGCGCCCCCTTCTTTTGTGCAGCTCTTATGCTGTGAATAGTTACAGTATAAACAATTTGCGGTCAAAAATCAATGCCCCGGGCAATATGTTCCGGCTCAAATGTTATTGACGTTTGAACTGTAACAGGATTGAAAAAACATCGCCCTCCAGTTCCGCCTGCATCCTGCCGCCCATCCGCCCGGCAAGCTCCGAGGCAATGGTGAGGCCCAGGCCCGTAGAAGTATCTTTTCTTGCGGAATCCGCCTTATAAAATTTCGTAAAGACGCCTTCTATATCTATCTCTTCCGGTGCGTCACACCTGTTGGAGCATCTGAATACCACATTGTCCCCATCGCCGTGCAGGGACAGAGATACCTCGTCTGCGCCGTGAACCAGCGCATTTTTCACAATGTTCTGCAGAATCCTGCGCACCGCCTCCTCATTTCCGTAAATATATGCGGGAGTCTCCTCAATATCTACCGCAGGCCGGATGCCCCTTTCGGAGAATTGTCCGTAAAACGCAAGCAAAGTGTCTATTGCGCACTGTGTGAAATTAATGTGACTCATCTCTATCTTGTAGTCACTGTTCTGAAGCTTGGTGTAGGTAAAAAGCTCCTCCAGCATGGCTTCCAGACTGCCGATGCGGGCTTTGATGATACTGCTGTACCGCGCTCTCTCTTCTTCGTCCTCCGTCTCAGTGAGGAGCTGAAAATATCCGCTGAGGGAGGTGAGAGGCGTTCTGATATCGTGAGAGATCCCCGTCAGGGAGTCCTTCAGTCCCCGGCCCTCTCGCTCAATCTTCATACGCTCCTCCGCAGTCTCCTCCAGAATGGCGTTCATTTCGTCCACGAAACTGCCCATGGATTTGAAAGGTACCTCCAGGTTCAGCCTCATGTTGGTCTTATGGGTTCTGATAAACGCCAGACGGCGGCAGATTTCATTCATCTGCCGCACAAATAAAATGATGATCAAAATGAAAGCAATACATGCCACTGTGGCTGCCGCCGCCCAAATCACCATACCAATCCCCTTCACCCTATGTCTCTCTTCTCCATTATCAGGCATCCTGCGGCGGACGCCAGCAGCAGGTACGCCACTCCCACGATCAGGGCTGTTGCCACATCTTTGCCCGCCGCTTCCGATGTAATGCAGGAAAGATAATAGTCAAGAGAGCATTTCGATATGTCAAATCCTGCCGGAGCACCCAGATAAGCCGTTGCCAACCGGTTTATGAAGAAATAGACATAGGGAAACAGCCCCGAGGCCACCATGATCCCTGCGAAAATTCCCGCCGCCGCATTGCGGGCCGCCGTGCAGACCAGCATGACCAGCGCGCCGAACGCCAGCCCCAGCAGAAGCTGTACCAATACAACCTTGCACATGACCGGAATGTTCCCTGCTGTAAACCGTTCATAATAAATCTTTCCAAACAGTGTGAAGCTTAAGATGATGGCTGCATAAAGAGCGATAAGCTCAAACAGAATGACCGGAAGCTTCGACACTATGAGCATTCCCCGGGGCTTCATCTGACCGCCCAGATTTTTGATAAAGCCTCTCTTCCGCTCCGAGTTGGCAATCAGGGCAGCACCGACGGATATGAGAATCATGGTAAAGCCGCTGCGGAAAAATTCATCCAGGAACTCCGCTACGTTAAATACCACCACTCTCGGCTCCGACTCCGGCATGTCCTCTTCCTCCGATCCACCGATCATGATTCCCACATGAAATCCTGTGTTACTTCCCGTTTCTTCACCGGTCTGAGAAGCCTGCTCCCGGGCATTTCTGGCGCTTTGCGCTTTCTCTTCCAGCCTTGGTGCCATCCAGATCATAAAAACCATAAACCACCCTATAAATGCCGCCACCGCTATCATTACATAAAAAGATTTCTGATGAAACAGCCTGTAAAAATTCATTTTTATCAGATTAAACATTTTTGCCACCTCCTGTCAGCTCCAGGAAATAATCCTCCAGTTCCTGATTTAAAACCGAGATACCGTTTATCGGAATACCTGCGGAAACAAAAACTGAATTGATTTCCGCCGTCTCCTTAAGACGCTCGTAAATTTCTATGGTGTCTCTTCCTGTCACCCGATAGTTTGTGATACCTATCTTCTCCAGTACCGTGGAGGCCGCCGGAGTATCGGGCGTATTCAGCAGGATCTTGCGGGAGCATTTCTCAAACAGTTCCTCTCCTGAAAGCTCCTGCAGCAGCTGCCCGTTGTGTATTATGCCGTAATTTAAGGCAAATTTTGACAGTTCTCCCAAAATGTGGCTGGAGATGATAAATGTAATACGCCGCTCTCTGTTCAGGCGCTCAATGGTGTTCCTCACCTCCGCGATGCCTTGGGGATCCAGTCCGTTAATAGGCTCATCCAATATCACCAGATCCGGCTCACCCACCAGTGCCAGCGCTATCCCCAGTCGCTGCTTCATCCCTAAAGAAAATTTCCCCACTGGCTTCTTTCCTGTGTCTGCCAGCCCCACGATTTCCAGAAGTTCTCTCTCCGTGTTCCTGTTTCTCACTCCCAGCGCCATACATTTGGCATGAAGGTTTCCGTAAGCGGACATATCCGCATAGATACCGGGCTCCTCGATCAATGCC
>JAIDME010000156.1 GCA_029050705.1 Acetatifactor sp. | reverse complement strand
CCCACTTGCTCACTGCCTGAGGCGTCACTCCGAGTCTTGAGGCAAGCTCCTCCTGGGTCATGTTCAAATTCTGTCTGCTCTTGCTGATTACCTCCGCAATGCGATTGTCTTTTTTCATTTTTCCGCCTTTCCACCCTCAAATGTCCTTTTGTTATCGTAACTATTCACAGTCCATTCGCAAGAGGAGCCCTGGCCCCTTCTTTATGTCTCTGAACAGTTACATTTTATCTGCATAAAAACATTCCGTAAAGCAACGGGCTGTTGCAGGGCGGTTCAACCGAAAGACTTTATGCGTTCTTATTCCCGCGCTTTTTTTTGACAAGGGTAACCTGTACTTCCATGTCCATGGCAGCCGCAATACGCACCATCATTTCCAGAGAAGGGTTGTACTTACCGCTCTCAAACCTGGTAATATTAGGACGGGAAATGCCGGACAGCTGTGCCAGGTTGTCCTGAGTCAGTTTCTTGTCCTTACGGCACTTTACATAGTTTCCGATAACCTGTGCCCTGGTTTCCTTCTGAAGTCCTTCAATCAGAATTTCCTGTTTGTCCGCAGTAAATACGTAATCCATTGCTTTTCTCATGTTCCACTCTCCAATACGCTTTTTCTTTTTCTAACGTGCTTCAGGGTCCTGCACATGCCGACACAGCTTTCGTCCTCCCCGATATATTCCACCGACTCCACCCGAATGTTTGACGCTCCTCCCCGGGTCTCAACGCGCAAAATATCTCCGGGAACCACCGGTTCCTTCAGAGTGTAAAGCCAGACCTCCTGCTTTCTGTCCACAGACCTTTTTCTCTTGGAACTCCGATCCTCAGTCAGCCCGCTCACAAAATCCTGCCCCCATTCCGGATAACGCACATACCTGCCCCGCACCACCTTCCTCAGAGCCTTAGATGCGCGCACCTCATAGATAGGCGGTCTCACTCCATACTTTTTTGCCAGCAGATAAGTCATGTAGCCGGAACGGATATTCCAGTGTTCATCCACTATGACAGCATTTGCAAACCGCCCCTCTGCCAGATAAAAATCCTCGTAGTATTTCAGCCTTTCCGGCTTCGGGGCAATCATCCCTGATACATTAATTTTATCTAAGTTTAAAATCGATGTCAATTCCACAGTCAAAATTATCTCCCCCTTTTTCAAGAAAGTATCCGCCTTGATACATATTGTATCTTATCCAGCACTTTCCGTCAAGCGGATTTTATTCTTTTTATATATAAATAATTTAAATAATAATTCTCCATAACAAGCAAATACCCCGCTGTAAACCGGCGGGGTATTTGATCAGTACTGCAGTGCCCTTTCCCACAATTCTTAAGGCTCCTCCGGGGTGGCCTCCGCGTCTGTAATACATTGCTGAACTAAATTATAATAATCATTCCGCAGAATATATGCACTGAAGTTGTATCTGTCTTTCACATCCTGCTTGGCCGCGCTCATATACGCTTCCTGTTCCTCCTCCGAAAGTTCATCCTTCCAGGTGGTGGTCTTCTGCTTCCGGCTGTAGGCCACGGTGTCGCTGACGAAGCTTCTGTCATTAAAAATAACAAGACCTTCTCCATCGGAAAAAATGTCTCTTCCGGCATACATACGGGAGTCATAATCAAAGCCGAACAGGTTCAGCAGCGTTGGCAGTATATCCACTGAACAACAAACCTTATCCACATAGACAGGCTCCTCCATTCCGGCGTTCCACAAGATCAGGCTGTTGCGGTACGTATCCATATCCTGGGACAGATCTTTTCCGGCCAGCTCCTCGTACTGCTCCTCCGTCATCCCATAGGGATAATGGTCTGCGCTCAGGCAGATTACCGTATTCTCCAGCTTTCCCGCCTGCTCCAGCCGGTCCAGCAGATACTCCAAGGCTTTATCCAGCTCGATGTTGCAGGCGATGTACGCCCTGGCGTTCTCGGACATATCCAGATCTGCCACCGCCTCCTTATTCCAGGAAGACATCCTGTTGCCCTTGAAATCATAATTCATGTGTCCTGACACTGTCATATAGTATACATGAAACCGCTCGTCATTGATATATTCGCCCACGGTTCCCACCATCATCTCATAGTCGGAACCCGGCCAGGCGTCCGGAGTTTCCACGGTAAACAGCTGTCCACCCCACTCTTCTTCCGAAAGGCCTTTTCCCAGCTTGATGGCCTTAAAATCATATCCCAGGTTGGGGTGGGATAAATAACGGTCATAATAGGACAGTGTATTGTTGTGGTACGCCCGGCAGTAAACACCTGCCTCGGTGAAAAACCGGGGGAGACAGCATGACATATTGTTGGAAGCGCTCTTCCGCATACTGTACTGCCCGTCCGGGATCAGTCCCGTACAGTTTACATACTCGCCGTCGCTGGTGCTGGTCTGCCAGATCGGGACATAATAATTGTTAAACACAAAAGAGGAGTTCACCATTTTATACAGCGTGGGGGTCAAATCCTCCCGAATGGCATAGGTGGAAAATCCCTCCGCTGTCAGATAGATCAGATTGTATCCCTCAAACATACCTGTATATTCATTGCGATTGGTGGGAGTCAGCCCGGCAATATACTCCGCCAGCCATTTTTCCTCCTTGTTGTCCTGAGACAGCTCCGCCAGTTTTGCCAGATCAATATTCCAGACATAGGGAGATGTATCCGGCTCCGGATCTTCCTCCGGTATTTCCTCCACCCCTCTCTCAGCCTGCTCGGGAACGGTTTCCTCTTCCGCATCCTCAGATGAATTTCCTGACACTGTTCCCACAGAAACCACCCCTGCTCCGGACAGACCCTGATCCGCTACGCTGCTGCCCGATACGACCTGCGGTGATTCCCTGTGACGCGACAGACCATCAAAGAGAGTCTGAAGCTCATAAAACCCGTCACGCTGCACCATGACAATAGCCCCCATGCTGCGCATCACCGTCTCCGGATCATAAAATTCACTGTATTCCTCAGCGTAGACAGCTTCCGTTATATTGCCGATCATCATACTGCTGATGCAGTAGGTCAGCGATATCACCGCAACCAGAGCCAAACGCAGCTTCTTTATGCTGCGCATAGGCTTGTGATGCCATTTCCCCAGTTTTCTCATCACCTCAAGGCCCAATATAGGCAGCACAAGCAGCAACAGCAGAGGCAGCGTCTGCACAAACCCCGTCAGAGCCTCCCGCCAGTAGCTTGTCAGTGCATCCTCGCCGCTCACAAATATTGCCTTCAACTGCAGAGGCTGCTTAAATATATGATAATAAACTGCCTGTACGGCAAAAACTACATACTGCAGCCACAGCATAATCCTGGATGCCCGTTTTTCCCCTTTTTCAGAAAAACATCCGCCAATAAGCGCCTGCACTGCCGCAATCAGTGCAACCAGCCCGATGGGAAAAACAGGGTTAAAGCCCTGCAGGCCAAAACATCCCAGGTGAAACACGATTTCCATATAGATTAAAATTCCCGCATAAATAAGCCAGACAATCATAATCTTTCCTTTATCCTTTGTTGTTCACATATTTAGTATCTTATTCTGTATTCACGCAATACATTCTACCTCACAAAATTGCTTCTTGCAAATTAAGATTTGGTGAACTTTTTGCATACTTTTTGCCTCTTATTCCGAAATCCCGTACCCCATATTTGGTCTGACCGCGCAATAAGTGATGTCCAGAAGAAACACTGCCAGGAAAGCACCGCACAGGATAAGACGCCATCTGCGGGAAATTTTGTGATACAGTCTCATGTACAGGGGCATGAGATAGCAGTTCAGCGCCATACCACCCAGGCCAAAGCACACCGCACCCAGCAGGCAGATCCGCCCGTTCAGATCCAGGTGGTAGCTGCTGTAGTCCCACCAGCGCACACCCCATCTCCACTCCAAAAAGACGCTGGTAAAGTATTCCAGAGCAGAGCAAAGCACCGCAGACAGCAGAAATGTTAAAAAAGGCTTTCTGCTGAGGCGGTGCAGCAGAAACCACAGCAAAAGCCCTCCTACCCCGTAAATGGGCAGATAAGGGCCCTTGTATATTCCTCTGTTAATCCATGCATGCTTCGTCACCAGGAAAATTGCTACCTCCCACAGCCATCCTGCGAAGGAGACCATGAAAAACAAAATCACATAAAAATCAAAAGTTCTTACCGTTTTTTTATCCATAGACATAGAATGTCCATAAACTCATGACGGCATACAAAACAAATGCCGGATTCTTTATGAAGATCCGGAAGCCTGCCGCTTCTTCGGCTCAGTCAGTCCGTAACTCATATCCAAGAGGTTCCTGATTTCTTTCTCCGGCACAGTTCCATCCAGTAAAATACTGATCCACTGCGCCTTATTCATATGATACGCCGGAAGAAAACCAGGCCGTGTCCGCAGGGCGCCAATCAATTCCGGGTCGCACTTCACGTTGAGGACTTCAGCCTCCCCCTCGCCGGAAAGTCCCAGCCTGTGCCGTTCCACACTCATAATAAGTCCATACCACTTTCTGTTTTTCCGATGCCGCAGTACCGCATTGTCATCCTGCCAGGGGTAATCCGGCTCCGTACCATACTGACGCTTCACCCATCGAAAAATCTCCTGCCTGTTCATACGGACGCTTCCGTCCTTCCGGTGCCGTCATCCAGCGCGGCCTGCAGTTCTGTACACATGAGCAGGAACGCACCCACGGCATGCAGATCATTAACATGGACAGGACGGGCGCAGTAAAAATCATAGTCTCCTACTCCCGTGCCGATACACACATTTCCGATCTGAATATCCTCTCCCTGCCAGGTCAGGGTGCTCACCACCCCGGAAAAAGCA
>JAIDME010000155.1 GCA_029050705.1 Acetatifactor sp. | reverse complement strand
TTTATTTTTTTATTTTTTTTTTTTTTTTTTTAATTTTTATTTGATTTTTTTTTTAATTATTTTTTAATATATAATTAACATAAAAATCTTCTCCTGAATTTAAATAAAATACTGGATAATCAACGTTATAAGAGCATGCCGAAGCATTAATATAGTTTGTAATAGAATTACTCAAAATCAGAATTTCACTACTTTCAAGTTCAAGAATAGGCTCTTTTAAAAATGACTTTATTTGCTTTAATTTCTCATTTTCTAAACTTTGGCTTGCGATATAATAAATATCAAAATTATTTATCTCTTTTTCTAAAAGGAATTTTATTGTTTCATTTAATGTTGTACCTTTTAAAACAATATCATCCAATAAAGCTATTTTTTTCCCTTTAAGAAATTCACAATCGTAGCTTAAAATTCTGCTTGAAGTAGTAATAACCACATCATGATTTGGCTTTTTTACCATATTATTCAATATTAGAGCATCATAAAAGCATATGGCTTTTCTTGCCATAAATATTAAAACATCATATTCTTCACTAATAGCTTCTAATTTTTTACAATATTTCATAATTTGTGTCTCTAATTCTCCACTAAAATATAAATCTATCATTTGTATTCTCCCACTTTTAAGTGTTTATAGTATTATGTATATATACTTGTTTATTTACATTGCAATATTAGTTCTTTTTGCGTAAGTGTTTAACTATTATTATCTCCGATTTTCAATCCAAATTAATCGCCATGTTTTGTTACTATCATATGTACCATATTTTAACCAAATCCAAACTTCCTCACTATAGCATTGTTTTCAATAATATAATTAACAAATTTTTGAGATTCCGAAGATATTATGTAGCCATAATATAATACCATATTTTTTTAGATTTGTCTCTCAATGTTAATAAAAAAATATAATAATTACTAATTCCACAAGAAACTGCGTAAAATGCTTTAATATTTTGAAAAGTATTTTACGCGGTTATGATTACTTTATTGCAGATAGTTTCTCATTTAGATATTAATTGCGCGCTGTTTCTTCAAACTGTTATACCCTAAAACAAAAGGACGAGCATCACAGCTCGTCCAATCTTCTCCTTCTACAGAATACACCTATTCATATATCTTTCCTATCATTTTACTTCCCATGCAAATCGCTCTATTTTGTTACATCCATATGTACAGTAGATTTACTTACCCCAAACGCCTTTGCTGTCTGCCGCACCGTGGCATTGGAGTCAATGATATAATTGGCGATGCTGATTGCCCTCTCTTCAATATAATCCTTCAAAAGAGTACCCCTTGAGAATCTTTTTTACAGTGTATGAAAGATTCTCAGGGGGTATGACAATTTATCTTCTTCATTTTACAGGCTCCGCAGTTCTGCCGCCTCAATCCTTCCGGTCCACCTGCACAAGCTTTCCGTCAACAATCTCCAGCACCTCCGTAGCCACCTTACGTATAAATGCTTCATCATGGGACACGAACACCAGGGTACCCTCATATTCAGAAAACATTTCTTCCAGTGCCTCTATGGAAGGGATGTCCAGGTAGTTCGTGGGCTCATCGAGGATGAGAAGATTCACCCTTGAGACGAACAGCCTGGCGAAAGCAAGCTTGATCCGCTCCCCTCCGGAAAGCACACTTGCAGGCTTCTTCATGTCATTTTCAAAAAACAGCAGGCGAGAAAGAATAGTGCGTGCAACCGCCTCCCGCTGGACACTGACTTCCATCACATTTTCCAAAACGGTCTTACTGTAGTCAATTGTGGACAGATTCTGCTCGAAAACGCCGATTCTGGCCTTCGGCACCACGGAAATCGAGCCAGCCTCAGGCACCCTCATTCCTCCCGTGTTTTCCTCTGCCGCGGCGCAGATCAGGTGAAGCAGTGTTGTCTTTCCTGCCCCGTTATCACCCACAATGGCAACACGGCTATGGTTTGCAATCTGAAAAGAAGCATCCTTAAAAAGTGCCGGTCCGCCCTCATAGGCAAAACAAAGGTCTTCTCCGAGGATGACATTCCGGTTCTCCGGCGGGTCAGTGAGCCGGAAGTCCGGTCTGATCTTCGGCAGTTCCTGCGGCTTTTCCTTTGCCTCCATAGCGTCGATCCGCTGCTGCACATTTTTTGCCGCTTTTTCCATTTTCCGCGCCTTAGCGTCCTTGGGATGACGGGAGAGAAAGTTGCGCAGCCCCGCTTCCCTCGGCGACATGTTTTTGGGCAATTTTTCAATTTGTCTGGCATGCTCCTTTTTCTCCCGGAATACCTTTTCCAGCCGCTTTTTCTCAGCATTATAATTCTCATATTCCGTCCACTGCCGCGCAACGGCGGCCTGCTTCTGTTCCATATAATCGTCGTAATTGCCGTAATATTCCGTCAGCTTCCCGCCTTCGATCTCTATGATACGGGTGCATAGTTCACCCAGCAGGGCGCGGTCATGACTGACAATCACCATAGTATCAAGCCCCGCAAGCTTGCGCTTCAGGATAGCGATCCCTTTGCGGTCCAGATTCGACGTGGGCTCGTCCAGAAAAACAATCGGCTTGTCGCCGGAAAACGCCTGTGCCAGCCGGATGCGGGTCTCCTCTCCACCGCTGACAGACTGCTCCCAGATTTTGTCCTGTACTCTCATGTCACTGACTTCCTTACCGCTTAGTTCAAAAAAACCTGCATCCGCAAAGCGCTCCTGCCCTTCCTCCGCAAACTGCCGGAAAAATGCGGCGTCTCCAGCCATCTTCACATTTCCCCGCGTGGGCTTAAGCTCACCTGCCAGCACGCGCAGCAGGGTGGTCTTGCCTGCGCCGTTGGCACCTACCAGCCCAATCTTCTCCCCCTCATAGACCGTCAGCCGATCAAAACGGAAGAGCTCCCTCTCCCCAAATTCCATTTCTACCTTTTCCGCAAGAATCAGTTGTCTTGATTGCATAAAAAATCCCTCCAATCTAAAAAAGGAGAGATTACCGAAACGGGCACCTATACACAGTCACCCTCATGATATATGGATCAAAACCCGCGAAAAAAACGTTCAGACAATTCTCATTGATTCCACGCAAAAAAGGCCTGCTCCATCCGTTATTCGATATCTCTCCGATGAGCGCAGAAATCCTCTCCTGCGCACTTACAGCATCATGTGCCGACACATCAGTTGAAAGTTATCGAATAATAATAATCATCAGGATACCGCCTTTCGCAAATTTCGCAGAACCCTCAGGCTTGCCGCCCGTCCCTGCGATGCACTTCCAGCATACAATACAGTAAGGGCGAATGTCAATCAATTTTTAACTTTGCAATCCGTATTTCAAATTTATTTCCCTCTTCCTCCTGATAAAATATATCGCCGCCATGCTTTTCCATCACGGCTTTGGCGATTGCAAGTCCAAGACCTGTTCCGCCCTTTGTACTTCTCGTACTCTCTCCCCTTACAAAGGCTGAAAACATTGTATCCTGCAGTTCCGGCTCAATCGGCTTTCCGTCATCCTTCACCCACAGGTGCACGTCCTCTCCTCTTTCCTCCAGCCTGATCTCAATTCTTTTGCCTGTCCGATTATATTTTCCGGCATTGTTGAGCAAATTACTAACCACTCTGCTCAAAAGCTTTTCATCTGCATTTACATAAATGGCATGTTCCGGAATTCCGATCACGAAATCAAATCCCGCCTCCGTAAGCTCTTCATAAAATTCGGCACAGATCCGTCTGGTCAGCTCTGCCAGATCCGTTTTTTTGAGTTCCAGCGCATAATCCGTACTTTCCATCTTGAGCATGGTAAATAAATCCGCCGCCATCGTATCTACACGATCCGCCTTCAGCGCGATCGTCCGGTAATATTTATCCAGTTCCGTCTCTGACACGATTCCTTCCTGCAGGGCAAATGCGTAACTCTTGATCGTGGCAACCGGCGTTTTGATATCATGAGACAGTTCCAGCAGCATCTTTTGGCGGTTCTTACTCATCTTCTCATTTTCTGCTTTTTGTGCATAGAGTTCCTCGGTCATGTGATTAAAGGCTTCCTGTATTTCCACAAATTCCTTTTCCGTCTGCATGGAAAGTTCCACCCTCTCTTCACCCTGCGCTACCCGTTTCATCCCCATGACCAGATTCTGCAGCGGTCTGTGTATCTTCCTGGAAATATAAAGGCTTACCAAAAGTACGTCCGTCAAAAGCAGAAAAATCAATAAAATTCTTGCCAATCTCCCCACAGCAGGTGCAAAATGAAACATCGAACCTGCATCAAAATTAAAAGTTACGGAATAGGCTTCTATCGGATAAAAGATCAGATAAAGGCCTCCCTCCTTTTTCTGCCAGTAAAGATGAAAATCACTGTTTCCCGTTCTCTGGTCAGTCCATTCAAGTAAAATCTCCGGCGTATACTGTATCCTGTCTGTCAGCTTCTCTCCGTATATATTCTTTACCCGATAGTTTTCATCCAATTCCTCCACCCATCCGCCAAGGTTCTGTACACTTTCCATGTTAAGCATCTCTCCGTTTTCTCCTGCGGAAACACCCGGAAAGCCTGATTTTTCTCCGATGCCCGATGCCAAAACCGCCGCTGCCACCACCACGCCAAGTACGATCAAAACAGCAAAAAAAGAAAAGATAATGTAGCTTGCGATCAGTTTCCTGAAAATACTACCTTTTCTTCGGTTTTTACTCTCCGTCATTGCACATGCCGTCATTTGCGCACACCCTTCCTATACCGTCAACCTTCAGGTTCTTTAGGACTTCTTCATTCTCTCTTTTTCAAATTTATATCCCAATCCTTTGATCGTCCTTATCATAACCGGCTTTTTCGGATCATCCTCAATTTTGTTGCGCAGATTGCTGATATGCACCATGACAGTACTGTCATCCTCCATATACGGCTCATCCCATGAATGGTCAAAAATCTGCTGTTTGGTATAGATACGTCCCGGTGTTTTCATCAAAAGCTCCAAAATCCTGAATTCTGTCCTGGTCAAAGTAATCTCGCTGCCATTCTTTTTCAACGTGCCTTCAGCCGGATTCAGTTCCAATCCATAGCCTCTCAATATTTCACATTCCTCTTCCTGTTTTTCCTGATAATCATAGCACCGTCTGAGCTGTGCTTTGATCCTTGCAACCACTTCAAGAGGATTGTATGGTTTTGTGATGTAATCATCCGCACCAAGCTCCAGGCCCAGGATTTTATCATAATCTTCCGTTCTTGCCGTCATCATCAGTACCGGTACCTTACTCTTTTCCCTGATCTTTCTTAAGACTGCAAATCCGTCCATTTCCGGCATCATTACATCCAAAAGCACCAAATCCGGTTGGTGCTTTTCAAAGAGACTTAGGGTCGATATACCGTCAACAGCTTTGACCAGTTCCATATCTTCTTTTTCCACAAACAATTCTAATGCTTCCAAAAGTTCCTCTTCATCATCTGCTGCAAGGATCACAAATCTTCTGTCTCCCACTCTCATCCTCCATAACGCCTGTAGTTTCAGACGGCTTTTATTATACCATATTTACATGCGACTCAAAAGTTCGTTCAGTCCGTTTTCCGGTGAAAATTTTTTCTGCCATCCATCCGATAATTGATCCAGCAGCAAACATTTCATCATACCCATATCATAATATTTCCCGCTGCCATTCTCATACCGAAATTCCGAAAGGTAAATCGTCTCCCATGCGGATTCTCCTTCAAGTTCCCGATATGCAATGCTCTCCACATATCTTGCACTGCCTTCATAGTTTTCCAGAAAATATTCCATTGCTTCTGCCGCCTGACTAAGCTTTTCCTTCCGTTTTTCCGCAATTTTCAAAACATCTGCGATAAGCGCTCTCTTTTCTTCCGGACCTTCCGCTCGATATGCTTTCATAAGTAACTGCATTTCTTCATTAAAAAGTTCTACAAGTTCCTTGTCGGAATCTACTTCCTTTACAATAATCTCCTCTCTGCTGTCTTCCTTTCCAATCCCTGCTTTCTCCATCAGAGCTTCCATATCCTCCGGCCAGTTTTCGGACTGCCATGCATGAAAAGCCTCATGCCAGATCGTCGCGGCATGACTGCTCTCTCCATAGTCGCTTTTGGAAAAAGCAAAGTTTCCTTCCTGCATCCCCTGTTCATAACTGCCCAGGGCCTCCAGTGCATCAAAGAGTCTCGAAAACTGCTCATATGTAGGAAGCAGCGCCTGCCATTGCCCGGCCGCCTCCACTGTCGTTCCCGCAAAAACATCCATTTGAGGTCTTTCCTTTTTTATAGTAATGTGACCTTCTGCATCAACCTGCACTACATAATCGTTACTTCCATCGTAAAAGCGTACTTTGGTGGTTTTCAGACTAAAGCCGTCAAATCCCAGCTCCTGTATTTTCTCATCCAAATACAGTGCATCCTGATAAATATTTCTGTTTACCTCCGACAATCCGTAGCTTGCTGTGGCAATACTTCCGACCGCCAAAAGAAATCCCACTGCTGTATATATCACTTTCCATGTTTTCATAATTCACGCCTCTTTCTTTTTAAATACAAACAATCCCAGCGAAATCACCCATAGAGCAAATAATCCGGTCCAAAGCAAATGTGCGTCTATATGTTCTCCCATGATCAGGTTATATGCCTGTTTCTGGAGTCCGTTCAGATCAGGTATTATTTGCAGTAAAAATGAGATACATGCTCCGCCGACACCGCCCACGGTACTTTTAAACAGTTCCAGAAGTCCATGCAGCACACCCGCACCGGCAAACAAAACAGCCAGACCCCCCACCGCCATAGAGGGCAGGCAGATGCTGAGCACACCGACAAAAAGACTTACCAGCGATACACTGATCACCACGATCAAATAAGCCGGAAGCATTTTCAGAACATAAAATGCATGCCCCTTTACCACTGCATATCCTGCAAGCACCACATATAAGATTCCCACTGAGATTGCGGTTGCCAGAATATTGGCCGCTGCCAGTCCGCCATGATATTTTACCTGACTGATTCCGCGCACCCAGACCAGATGGCTGTTATGGCGTTCATATTCATTCGGAATCGTGCGCAGACTCAATATCACTGCCAAAATACAGCCGATCACATGGATAAGTACATGCATGACCATAAACATATTCCGAAAACTGACAAGCGGTTCCCCGTTTATTGAGATGCTGGTACTGTCACTGCCGCAGAACAAAGTCAGCAAAACGCCTATCACTACTACAATATAAAGCTCTTTTCTGCGGATTCGTTCTTTTAATGCATTGCACAGGATCGTGTTCATTTTCTGCTTCCTCCCACTGCTTTGATAAAAATCTCTTCCAGACCGATACCGTTTTCAAAATCTTCTTTTTGAAAACGGCGCAATACCTTTCCGTTTTGCATGATAAGACCTTCATCACACACCTTTTCCATATCATTTAGAATATGAGAATTCATTAATATGGTCTTTCCCATTTTTTTCAGGTTTCCTATCAGTTCCAGCATTTCGATCCGGCCCATAGCATCCAGTCCCGCACAGGGCTCGTCCAGGATCAATGCATCCGGATCACCCAGCAGTGCCTGAGCCAGCGCGAGCCTTTGCAACATTCCTTTGGAATAAAACTTAATTTTCGTGCCGTCATTTTCCAGCCCTACCAGTTCCAACAATGCTTTACCAATCTCACTTTGCTCCTTTTTTGGTATATGTTGTAATGCTCCATAATAGGAAAGAACTTCCATGCCTGTTAAAAACGGGGGAAAATAAGGAGTCTCCGGCGAGTATCCGATGGTAGTATTTTCCGGAATCGTAATTTCCCCTTCATCCTCTTTTACCAGGTTTAGTATCATCTTAATGGTTGTGCTCTTTCCCGCACCGTTACTGCCAAGGAGAGCAAAAAGCTGCCCTTCCTTCATAGTAAATGACAGATTATCCACTACTTTCTTCCCTTTGTATGACTTTGAGAGATTGGATATTGTGATCATGTAGATTTGTCCTTTCTGTATTTATTCTGTATCTTTTTCTATGTACAACATTTCTTTGTTCTGAATACCATCATAGACTATTTGATTTAAGACAAAATAAATGCAACCTAAAGTTAACCTAAAGATTGCATTTTTATCGCCATGATCACTCTTCCACCTCATAGTATTGTGCCTGGGCACTCCACAGCCTGTAATACATTCCGGATCTGTCGCTCACCAATACGTCATGGCTGCCGCGCTGAGTCAGTCTGCCTTCATGAAATACCAGGATTTCATGATTCTGTGAATCATGACACAAACGGCAGGAAGACAATCGATGTGATATGAATATAGCCGACTTCTCCCCTGTCATTTGGTTCATTCTGTTATATACCTCGAACTCTGCAATCGGATCAAGCGCTGCCGTAGGTTCGTCAAGTATAATGAATGGCGCATCTTTATATAAAGCTCTCGCCAACGCGATCTTCTGCGCCTCTCCACCGGAAATAGTAACGCCTTTCTCATCAAAGTCCTTATAAATGGCCGTCGAAAGTCCCTGCGGCAGCTTATCAAGACGTATTCCGAAGCCTGCGTCACGAAGGCACTGATCCACCCTGTCTAAGTCTACATTTATGCTGCCGGCAACATTTTGACCCAGTTCAAAGGAGAGTAATCTGAAATCCTGGAACACAACGGAAAACAGCTGCATATACTCGTGATAATTATATTTTCGTATGTCGATTCCGTTCAACAATATCTCACCTTCGGTGGGATCATACAGCCGACACAGCAGCTTGATAAAAGTGGTCTTTCCACTTCCGTTCATGCCCACCACAGCAAGCCTTTTTCCTGCATGGAATGTCATCGATACATTGCGCAGTGCATAATTCTTCTGACCCGGATATTTAAAAGAGACATTACGAAACTCAATCTCATACCCTTTGCCGCAGTTTTGCCTATCAGCCTTGGCTGATACAGCCCTGGTTGGTATAACCATGTCTGGTACAGACATTTCCCCTTGTTCCATTTTGTTCGGCATGTCTAAAAATTCAAATACAGTACGCAAAAAAGATGTGTTATTCCTTAAATCACCTAACGCTTCGATCAGCCTGGACAAGCCGTCGGATAATGCGATAACGGCACTCACATATTGCACAGCCCGCCCCACACCGAAGGCACCTCCCAACGCTTTTAAAGCTACAAAGATATATGCGGCTCCTGTAAATATCTGAGATACAGCTCCGGACAGGGCCCGATATCCTCCCATAGGCCCTCTTGATGCTCTGGCCAGTTTTGAGGTTGGCACAAATGGGTTATACTTTCTCAAATTGTTTCTACTCAAAATATCCTGGCGATAAATACGTACATCCAGCGCCTTCGAACAGTCATTTCCGAGATTGCCGAGCCAAAATCCGAAAAGCCGATTCCCCAATTGGTTTTCATCCGTGTACTTTACCCAGTAAGAGTTCGCTTTGACAGATAACAGAGGTGCAGCAAACGTGACACCAAACATAACCGCAATAATAAGCAGAACAAAAACAGGATGATTCAGTATTGCTAACCTTCCGCTGCCTGCTGTGACCGGCAGCAGGAATAGCGGCGCAGTTAAAAAGATGGCACCGGTAATAGACATAACGGACCTGATGATCGCATCAAAACTATATATAAGTTTATATAGTCCCCAGCCTCCTGAGTCTGTATTCTGCCATATCCGGGAACGAAGTTCCTGTACATGTCCGTCATCCATATCCGCAAAATCCATGGACAGCAGCTTTTGCATGAACACTCTATTCTGAATATGCCAAAGACAGGCTAACTGAACATTTTTCCACCTGGTCAATCCCGCACAGAGCAGTGAAAGCACTGCGGTTGTACTCATCAGTACCAGTACATATGCCTTGAGCATCTGCGGATCACGCCTTCCTGCAATCTCATCGATAAGACGGGCCAACATCCAAATGTCTGCATAAGGCGTCAGTGCATCAGCAATCCCGCATATCAGTACGGATAGCAGCACCCCGGGATTCTCTCTCCACCAGACCCTGAATCCGCGTAAAGCAAGCCGCATCGTTTCATTGCCCTTTTGCCATGTTTTCAATGCCTGCTCCTCCTTCTCGATAATATCTGCTTTGAATCTCAAAGAGCTCCGCATAATGCCCGTTTCGGGCAACTAATTCGTCATGTGTCCCCTCTTCCTCGATACTTCCTTCTTCGATCAATATAATGCGGTCACAAAATCTGGTAGATGCAAGTCTATGAGATATAAAGACAGCCATTCGGCCATCCGTAAGTTCACTGTACCTGTTATATATTTCGCTCTCAGCTATCGGATCGAGCGCGGAGGTCGGTTCATCCAGGACAATGATAGGAGCATTTTTATACAGAGCCCTGGCCAGCATCAACCGCTGCAATTCCCCTCCCGACAGATTAATACCATCTTCAAACACCTTGCCTATGTGCGTCTCCACACCCTTAGGCAGTCCATCGATCCTCTCCGTGAGTCCTGCCTGGTCAATGCATCGTTTCATCCGCTCTGTGTTTATATTTTCATCAGTCTGTGCGATGTTTTCAGCAATTGTCACGTCAAGAACCGAAAAGTCCTGGAATACCGCTGAGAAAAGCCGATAATAATCCCGCCGATTGAGTGTTTTTATGTCTTTGTAATTTAACAGCACTCTTCCTTCCGTGGGATCAAGAAAACCGCATATGAGTTTGATGAGTGTGGTTTTCCCGGCACCGTTCAGACCGACAATTGCCAGCTTTTCTCCCGGTCTGATAGTCAGGTTGACATGAGAGAGTGTATTCTTCTCAGCCTCCGGATAGCGGAAGGAGACATTCTGCAGCTCGATCTGATAGGGAATATTCAGGTCCGGCGTTATGGGAATGCCATCCTCCATCTTAAATGTTTCGGGACAATCCAGAAATTCCCGAACCGCGGAGATGTCAAGGCTTTGTTTCCGGAGGGCTGCAAGATCAGTCATAATCTTACCTATACCGCCGGTAAAAACATTCACGGTACTAAAGTACAACACAAACTGCGCGGCGGACATTTCACCCTTAAGCACAGCCTGAATCAGGAAAAAACAGACAATACCGTTTCTCATAAATGCAAGTATTACATCTATAATATTGCCCAGGATATAAACGCATTCTCCATGGGCAACGAAACTCCGATACAGACCCAGCGTGCTGTTGTATACATCCTCTATCCAGCCCTGCATACCAAAAATGCGGACATCCTTCGCCAATGTATAATCTCTTGATCTTTCACTGAGATAATTCATACGGCGGGAATATTCCGACTCTTTATCTCTATGTCGATATCCCCAGCCGTTAAGATAATTGCTCACTGAAAAGCTGACAATGGTTGTGGCCAGAACTACAATGATCATGAGCGGATTAAGCATAGTAAGCAAAGAGAGATAAACAATGAATTCAAATATGTTTTTTAACAGATTCATCAATGTTGTCCAGATGGCCTCGGCAGCAGCCGAGTTGCTGGTAACAAGCATTGATGCTTTATCCATCTTTTTCCTGACATTCTGGTCCTCAATATCAGGATACGACATGGTCAGCGCTTTATTTTGGATCATAAATCCTATATGGAGGCGAACTTCAATACGCCCGAACTGTGAGCATGATGAGAAATACGACCAGGCTGCGTTTAACAACATTAAAGCTCCTGTAAACAAGAGTATGAGCGCAGTCAGCTCTGCACCGGAAACTTTGGCTTCAACAGCCTCGAGTATTGACGGCACGATAAAAAGCTGTGTAAGACTGCGCAAAATTGCAACAGACGCCATTGTCAGAGCAAGCAAAATCACACTACGGCGCTGCCCCCATGCAAGCAATATCATATATGCGATATTCTGTCTTAAACTGTAAGCAGACTTATACCTCTTATTCCCGGCAGTACCTGATGCCTTTGAGGATGAAGACACTTTAATCCCCCCTTTTATTAGAATGTTTTTCTATTATTCTATAAAGTATGGCCAGTCTGCTCAATACACCAAACACTTCGGTAAAATTCCGTATAAAAAAGAGACTGCATTTCTGCAGTCCCTCATTATCAACTCTGATAAATTATTTTGCGAATAGCATGAATGGAAAGATAATATCTGTCGGCAAGTTCTTCCATGGAAGCGCCATTCTTGTATTCCTCCACAATTCTGCTGTTTCTCTGAAGCAGTTCCTTTCGATAACCGGATAACTCTCCCCAGCATTTTCGCTGCTCATGAATTGCAGGAACATATATATAACCACCCTGTATGTATCCTTGTAACTCCTGAACCAATTCATCGGGAAGAAGAATCGCAGCATTTATATATTTCATTTAAGCCTCCTCCTTGATTATAATGCTCAAGTCGCAAAGCCAATGAAATCATTTAGGTGACTATTATTACTCCATGCAAACGTCACCTTTCACCGGCTTTGCATGGAGCCAGACTTGACTTCCCATTTCCGCGCAAATATGCATAAAATCCCTCCAATCCTCTGATATCTCTGACGTATAATGTGATTATAACATACTTAACGCATCTTTTCTACAGGCTGCTAATCCTGCCCTTGCTCCCCGCTGCCGTACATGCTAGTATAGAAATATAAAAAGGAGATAGGCTATGCACTATAAGTTTAAGGAATATCGTAAATCCGATATATTGACTGATCACCTTAATATGGGCGGAAAAAATCCTGACGGAGAACAGATTGATGTTACAAGCCTGTATCTTACCCGGGGCGGAAAACCATGGATCGGAGTGATGGGGGAATACCACTTTGTGCGGGACAGCCGCGACAACTGGTATCGGGAGCTTTGCAAGATGAAGGCAGGGGGTATCACCATTGTCGCAACCTATTTATTCTGGATATATCATGAGGAGACAGAGGGTGAGTTTAACTTTACAGGTGACAGGGACCTCCGCCGGTTTATTCTGGAGGCCCGGCGGGCAGGACTGGATGTGGTGATCCGCATCGGCCCCTGGGCTCACGGAGAATGCAGAAACGGAGGGTTTCCGGACTGGCTGCTGCAAAAACCCTGTAAGCTGCGTGACAACAACAGCGCCTATCTGGAAAAAGCGCGCATATGGTATGAGCAGATCTACCGGCAGGTAAAGGGCCTGTTCTATGAGGAAGGTGGAAATATCATCGGCATCCAGTTTGAAAACGAGCTTGTCCACAGCGCGGAGCATTTGCTGGCATTGAAGAAGCTTGCGCTCGACATTGGATATAAAGCCCCCCTCTATACGGTAACCGGCTGGAACAGTGCCTACGGCGCGAAAATACCCGTTGACGAGGTACTCCCCGTATTCGGGGCATATCCTGAGGCACCCTGGACAGAGCATACAGACAGGCTCCCGCCTTCGCCCCATTATACGTTTCATACCATGCGAAATGACTCCGCCATCGGAAAAGACATGATTGCGGACACGGACAGAGACGGCTGGCGACTGCCCTATGAGAGGTATCCCTTTGCGACCTGCGAACTGGGCGGAGGCATACAGGTGACTCATCATCGGCGCCCCATTATATCAGGAATGGATATTTATGCCCTGTCCCTTGTAAAGCTGGGTTCCGGAAATAATCTTGTAGGCTATTACATGTTTAAGGGCGGCACAAACAAGATCGGCAAGCTGTCCACGCTGAACGAGTCAAAGGCAACCGGTTATCCCAACGACTATTCCGTACTGTCCTATGATTTTCAGGCCCCCATTTCGGAATACGGCGAAATACGTGAGCAATACAGGTTATTGAATATGCTGCATCTGTTTGTAAATGATTTCGGCCATATTCTTGCCCCTATGGAAACCGTGGAAGCAGAGACCGGCGCCAGGCCGGATGACCAGGCATCCCTGAGATACTGTATGCGCACCGACGGAAACGGCGGATTTGTATTTGTAAATCATTATCAGCGCCTGGCAAAGTTGGAGGATGTTCACGGCGTGGTTTTTGACGCCGGCACGGTAC
>JAIDME010000154.1 GCA_029050705.1 Acetatifactor sp. | reverse complement strand
CACTCCGCATCAGAGATGTATCCTGGTCTCGTGGGCTCGCAGATCAGTAAAAGAGGAAACCATGACACAGTGGGGCTGTGAGGCGGCGGAGCGTCTTAAGAAAGTTGTGGCCCATGCTGCAGAGCTGCATTTGCTGGCAGAGGAAAAATATCAGCCGGAAGAAAAGTATCAAAAGGAAGAAGCAGGAGCAGCATCGGAAGGAATCCCTTGCTCCGGCACTTCAGCGGAAGTGAAGCCGGTTATGGTTACGGCCAGAAGCGCAGTCATTGAGATTGTGGATGGAGGAAAGTATTTTGCAAAGGCGGCATACAGCATCCGGGTCAACGGCACAGAAGTCCTTACGGCGGACAAAACCATCGTTTCCCTGTATGATTTGAAACCTGACAGCGATTATAATGTGGAGGTGTTTGAGGGCACAGCGAAAAAGGGCGGGGTGAGGCTTCGGACGGCCCGTGAATTTGTAACCCTGGATGTACGGCGGTTCGGCGCAAAGGGAGACGGGGTACAGGACGATACCCATGCCATTCAGGCGGCAATTCTCGCCTGTCCCGGAGACAGCCGGGTGCTGATTCCCGCGGGAACCTACCGGATTACCAGCCTGTTTTTAAAGAGTCATACCAGGATTGAACTGGCAGAGGGCGCAGAACTGAAGGCATATACGGACAGAGAGAAATTTCCTGTATTTCCCGGTATGCTCGAAAGCTATGACGAGGAGGAACAGTATAATTTAGGCAGCTGGGAAGGGAACCCGCTGCCCATGTACACGGGGATCATCTGCGGCGTGGATGTGGAGGACGTGGTGATTTACGGCCGGGGGACTATCAACGGCAACGCCTCCAAAGAGGACTGGTGGAAGAATCCGAAGGGCTACAAGGATGTGTTCCGCCCCAGATTGTTCTTTATCAACGGCTGCAGGAATGTGATCCTGCAGGGTGTGACCTGCTGCAATTCTCCGTCCTGGACGTTACACCCCTATTTCAGCAATGATTTAAAGTTTATTGATTTAAATGTGCTGAATCCGGCAGATTCGCCGAATACGGACGGATGCGATCCTGAGTCCTGTAAGAACGTGGATATTCTCGGAGTGCGCTTCTCCCTGGGAGATGACTGTATCGCAGTGAAGAGCGGTAAGATTTATATGGGCAGAAAGTACAAGGTGCCCTCCGAAAATATATTGATTCGCCAGTGCCTTATGGAAAACGGACACGGTGCAGTGACGCTGGGCAGCGAGATGGCAGGCGGCATATTGAATCTGACGGTGGAGGACTGTGTCTTCCGTCACACAGACAGAGGATTGCGAGTCAAGACCAGAAGAGGCAGAGGAAAGGATGCGGTTTTGAACAATATCATTTTCCGGAATCTGGAGCTTGATCATGTGATGACGCCGCTGGTGGTGAATTCATTCTATTTCTGTGACCCTGACGGCAAGACATCCTATGTGCAGTCAAGAGAACCTTATCCGGTGGACGACAGGACGCCTTCCATCAAGAAGCTGGTATTTGAGAACATGAGATGTACTAACTGTCATGTGGCGGCAGCATATTTTGACGGGCTGCCGGAGCAGAAGATTGAGGAGATCGTCATGCGGAATATTTCCGTCAGCTATGCGGAGAGTCCCAAGTGTGACGTACCTGCCATGTCCGTAGGTGTACCGAAGAGCAGCAGGCGCGGCCTGTACGCCCATAATGTTTCGAAGCTGACCCTGGACAATGTGGTGATTGAGGGACAGGATGGGGAGGCCTATGAGTTGGATGGAGTCGACCAGTGCGAATGGAATGAAGATTTTCCGGGGCGTCAAGAGGGTGTGTAAACACCCCTCTTTGGACGCCGCCTGAGAAGATTTAGTCATTCTTCCAATAATCTGAGTAAGAAGGAGGAGAGAGAATGCAGTTAGGAATCAGATTACACGACGTACAGAAGCTGCCCTTTGAGGAGCGGGTGGCAGCGGTACATGAGGGAGGATTTGCCTGCGGGCATCTTGCCCTGGCAAAATTTATTGACGAATTTCCTACCACGGACGAGGCTTTGACACCGGGTCTTGCCATGTATATTAAGAATGTATTTGCCAAAAATGAAGTGGACATTGCCGTGTTGGGGTGTTATCTGAATCTTGCCACACCAAATCAGGAAGAACTTAAAAAAACTGTACACCGCTACATGGCGCATATCCGTTTCGCGTCATGGATGGGCTGCGGTGTGGTGGGAACGGAAACCGGAGCGCCAAATGAGGCATATGCCTTTACTCCGGAGTGCGGCACCGAGGAGGCGCTGCAGTTGTTTATCGAGCGGCTGAAGCCCATTGTGGCTTACGCGGAGAGCATGGGGGTGGTGTTTGCCATTGAGCCTGTGTTCCGCCATATTGTGTGCAATCCGGCACGGGCCAGGAGAGTTCTGGACGAAATCAATTCTCCGAATCTTCAGGTTATTTTTGACCCCGTAAACTTGCTGGATATAGCAAATTATCAGGAGCGGGCTGGGGTTTTCCGGGAAGCAATAGACTTGCTTGGGCCGGATATTGCCATGGTGCACCTGAAGGATTTCCGCATTGAGAACGGCAAAATGATTTCCGTGGGCTGCGGCATGGGTGAGATGGATTACACGGAGATCCTGAAATTTGTGAAAGAAAGAAAGCCTTTTATACACGCAACATTAGAGGATACCAAGCCGGATAATAATCAGCAGGCAAGGAATTTCATCCTGCGGGAGTATGAGCGGGTATAAGGAAATAGCATAGGCTTAAATAAATGACGGGGCCGACGTTTGAACGATTACAAAATCGGGAGGCACCATTACCAATTAACGTCAAAATGATTATCCAGGGTTGACAATCCATACCGTGAATGCTATCATGTTAAGTAAGTTAACAAAGTTAACCAGATTAACATAAGAAAAAGCGATGACGGAAACGAGTAGCATATTGATTGCAGACAGAGAGAGCATCATTTGGTGGAAGATGTTTATGTAAATAGTATGTGAAAACCATTCCCAAGCTGTAATACTGAAAGTAGATGTAAGTATTACCGTATACCTGCGTTAAAGGTTAGGATTTGATGGAATCTGAAGTGAAAAATTGAGGTGGAACCGTGCAATAAGCACCCTCAGAGATACAACGCAAGTATCTTTGAGAGTGCTTTTCTTATGTTGACCAAAAATCTTATTCAAGAAAGGAAATGGTAAAATGAAGATCAAGATGAAAGACGGTTCCATTCAAGAGGCTGGTTTTGAGGAGGAGTTGGGGAAAAATGCGTTCAGGCATACGACGGCGCATATTTTGGCACAGGCAGTAAAAAGACTGTATCCGACAACAAAATGTGCAATAGGTCCGTCTATTGCAGAGGGTTTCTATTATGATTTTGATTTCGACTTTCATTTTTCGGAAGAAAACTTTGCTGAAATAGAAGCAGAGATGAAAAAGATCGTGAAAGAAAATCTGCAGCTCAGGCACTTTACAGCAGACCGCAAAAAAGCAATGCAGGCTATGGAAGAAAGAAATGAGACATATAAAATTGAAATGTTAAATGAACTGCCGGAAGAGGAAGAAATCAGCTTTTATCAGCAGGGAGAATATTTGGAGATGTGCGCCGGACCTCATGTGGCATACACCAGTGCAATTAAGGCGTTTAAGCTATTGTCTGTTGCAGGTGCATACTGGCGCGGCGATGAAAAGAATAAAATGCTTACCAGAATTTACGGCACTTCCTTTCCGAGCGAGGCAATGCTGGAAGAATATTTATACCGATTGGAGGAGGCAAAAAAGAGAGATCACAGAAAATTAGGAAAGGAATTAGGCCTATTTGCGCTGTTTGAGGAAGGACCGGGTTTTCCCTTTTTTCTTCCAAGGGGATTGATATTAAAGAATCTGCTGATTGATTATTGGAGAAAGCTGCACACAAGAGAAGGGTATGTGGAAATATCCACTCCGATCATGTTAAATCGTCAGCTCTGGGAAACATCCGGACACTGGGAGCACTACAGGGATAATATGTATACAACTTTAATTGATGGGACAGATTTTGCCATAAAGCCCATGAGCTGTCCGGGGGGTATGCTCGTATATAAGATGGAGCCCCGCTCTTATCGTGAATTTCCCATGCGTATCGCTGAACTGGGACTGATACACAGAAATGAAAAATCGGGTACTTTACACGGACTTATGCGCGTTCGCTGTTGTACCCAGGACGATGCCCACATCTTTATGACGCCGGAGCAGATACAGGACGAGATAAAGGGTGTTGCCCATCTGATAGATGAGGTGTATTCAGATTTCGGATTCAAATATCATGTAGAGCTATCCACCCGACCGGAAAATTCCATCGGAAGCGATGAGGACTGGGAAATGGCAACAGACGCTTTGAAAAATGCATTAGATGATCTGCAGCTGCCATATGTCGTAAATGAGGGGGATGGGGCATTTTACGGTCCGAAGATTGATTTTCACCTGGAAGACTCTATCGGAAGAACATGGCAATGCGGGACAATTCAACTGGATTTTCAGCTGCCGCAGCGTTTTGAGGCAGAGTATATCGGAGAAGATGGAAATAAGCATCGCCCGATTATGATACACAGGGTTGTATTCGGTTCTATTGAGAGATTCATAGGGATACTGATCGAACATTTTGCCGGAAAATTTCCCTTATGGCTTTCACCGGTGCAGATAAAAGTATTACCTATTTCGGAAAAATACATTGAGTATGCAAAAGGAATTGAAATGACCCTTAAAAAAGAAGGATTGCGCTGCGAAGTAGATGAAAGGGCTGAAAAAATAGGATACAAAATCAGAACCGCTCAACTGGAAAAAATACCCTACATGCTTATAATTGGTGAGAAGGAAGTTAAAGCCGACAGTGTATCTGTCCGCAGGAGGGATGACGGTGATCTGGGAAGTATGCCGATACAACGATTACTGGAAGTTCTTCATGAGGAAGGAATCTGAGAATATAACTGTATTAACAGAGAAAATATGCTTTGAGACCGGTGTGGAACATTGTTGGATCGTCACAAAGCATATTTTCCTGACTGCTATATTCTGTGCGGTATCCTGATTTATTTAAACAGGGTGCCCAGTATGCTGCGTCCCAGGGATGCTCCCACGTTTCCGCCCAGCTTCTTGCCGAAGGAGCCGCCCAGAGATTTTCCGAGGCTGTTGCCTACTTCCCGGCCTATGGTGCCTCCGGCGGAATTGGCAACGCTCCTGATGCCCGACTTGATAGCACTCTGCTTTTTCGCTGCTTCTTTTTGAGCGGCCTTTTCCTTCGCGGCCTGCTCCTTTGCAGCAGCCTTCGCGGCCGCTTCGCTCTGCTTTTGCTGTTCCAGCGCTTCTGCGTCGGCCAGCCGCTTCCTCTCAAGAAATTCATAGGCGCTGTCGGGGTCATGTGCATCCTTATATTTCAGGTAAAGGTTGCTCATTTTGACTTCCCGCAGCTTTTCCTCGTCAGGTATGGGGCCCATGAGACTTTGGGGAGGCAGCACATTGCAGTGTTTTACGATGGTGGGAATGCCATCCTCATCCAGCACGGAGATCAGAGCTTCGCCGGTGCCCAGCTGAGAGAGCACTGTCTTGGTATCGAATTCCGGATTGGTGCGGAAGGAGGCTGCCGCCGCTTTGATGCCCTTTTCGTCCGCAGGGGTGTATGCCCGCAGGGCATGCTGTATTTTGTTGCCAAGCTGACTTAAGACGCCGTCCGGAATGTCCTTCGGAGCCTGGGTGATAAAATAGATGCCCACACCCCTGGAACGGATCAGTTTTACAATCTGCTCGATTTTGTCCTTCAGGGTCTTGGAGGCATTTTCAAAGAGCAGATGTGCCTCGTCAAAGAAAAATACGATGCGGGGCTTTTCGGGGTCGCCGATTTCCGGCAGACTCTCGAAGAGCTCAGACAGCATCCACAGCAGGAAAATAGAGTACATGGTGGGGTCATTTACCAGCTCACGGCAGTCAAGAATATTGATGGCACCTTTGCCGCCTTTTCCTGTGGCAAACCAGTCTGCAATATTCAGCGCGGGCTCCATAAAAAACTCCTCAGCCCCCTGAGACTCCAGGGCTACTACATGGCGGATGATGGTGGTCACGCTGGCTTTGGGAATATTGCCGTATTCCATGCTGAAATCGGCAGCATTTTCACCCATGAACTGCAGCATGGATTTCAGATCCTTGGTGTCGATGAGCAGCAGATCATTGTCATCCGCAATCTTAAAGGCGATGTTAAGCACATCGGTCTGGGCGGGAGTCAGATCCATGAGTTTGCCCAGCAGGATGGGCCCCATCTCGGAGACGGTGGTACGAAGAGGAATGCCCATTTTTCCGTATACATCCCAGAACACGCTGGGATAATCCTGAAAGGTGAAGCCGCACTGATTCAGTCCGAAGCCTTCAATGCGTCCCTGTATCTCTTCGCTGCTCTGGCCGGGCCGGCACATTCCTGCCAAATCCCCTTTGACATCCGCCAGAAACACGGGCACACCAGCGTCGCTGAAAGACTCCGCCAGTACCTTCAGGGTAATTGTCTTGCCGGTGCCGGTAGCGCCTGCGATCAGACCGTGGCGGTTTGCCATCTGGGGCAGAATGCACACCTTTTCACCGTCAGAGTCGCCAATCCAAATCTTATTGTCATAAAACATAGCATAATCCTCCTCGTATTTGAACCCATTGCAAAGGTTACTACACAATAGTATACTGGATAATAGACGCGGGAACAAGAGTTTTGTTTGCAAATAATAACAGAAAAGGGAATCGGAAAAGAAAGCGGGTATAAATATGAGATTGTACGATCTGAAAGTGAACCATATGAGTAATCCTCTGGGATTCCGCATGAAGAGGACGGTGTTCTCCTGGAAAGTGGCGGATGCTGAGGGAAAGAGGCAGGAGTGGGCCAGAATCGTGGTTGCATCCGATGAAGGCCTGACAGACCTTCTGTTTGACTCCGGCTTTGACAGCAATGCCAGCTCTCTGGGGTACAGGGCGGAGGTTCCCCTGCGGCCCCGCACACGCTATTACTGGACGGTGACGGTCCGCACAGATGCAGGGGAGGAGGCCACCGGCGAGATCCAGTGGTTTGAGACCGGAAAACGGGAGGAGCCCTGGACGGCAAGGTGGGTGAGCTGCGACTCAGGCGTGGGCGAAGAACCCGGCAGCAGCCACAGGCGTCATCCCTGTTTTGAGAAGCAGCTCAGGCCCGCAAAGGCAGTGGCGGGCGCCCGGCTGTATGTCTGCGGACTGGGGCTGTATGAGGCGTATTACACTCTCGCAGACGGCGGGCAGGAGCGGATCGGCGACGAATACCTGGCCCCATACAGCAACGATTACAGGGAGTGGGTGCAGTATCAGACTTATGATGTGACGGAACTGATGCAGAAGGCGGGAACCCTGTCCATTCTCCTGGGGAATGGCTGGTATAAGGCCAGGTTTGGCTGGACGGCAATGGAAGATGTTGGGTTTTACGGCAATGAGTGGAAACTGATTGCGGAGCTGCATCTGGATTATACGGATGGCAGCAGGGAGGTTATCGGTACGGATGACAGCTGGACCGTGAAGCGCAGCAGCATCACCTTCTCCAATCTCTATGACGGGGAGCATCGTGATGACACCCTGGATTTGCTGCCTGCTGAACAGGCTGTATTCTGCCAGCCGCCGGAGGGTGTGTTGACGGATCGTATGAGCCTGCCTGTAAAGATACAGGAGACCTTTAAACCCATAGAGCTTATTCAGACTCCGGCAGGGGAACTGGTTCTGGACATGGGGCAGGAGTTTACCGGTATTTTTTCTCTGAGGGTTCACGAGCCTGCCGGGAGCAGGATTCATGTGCAGACAGGTGAAATTCTGCAGCAGGGCAATTTTTATAATGCTAACTTAAGAAGTGCCAAATCAGAGTATATCTATATCAGTGACGGCAGTGAAAAAATACTGACCCCACACTTTACCTTTTTCGGCTACCGATATGTGAAAATCCGGGGAATACGCAATCTGAAGAAGGAGGATTTCACCGGCCTGGCTTTCTACAGTGACCTGGAGGCCAAGGGAACTATGCGCACGGGGCATGAGCTGGTGAATCGTTTTCTGGAGAATGTGAAGTGGGGGATGCAGGGCAATTTTGTAGATGTGCCCACGGACTGCCCTCAGAGAGATGAGCGAATGGGCTGGACAGGGGATGCCCAGGTGTTTTCACCCACGGCGACCTTTTTGAAGGATACCTATGCTTTCTACGCAAAATACCTCTATGACATGTCCAGGGAGCAGAGTGCCATGGGCGGGAAGGTGCCGGATGTGGTTCCCTCCTGCGGGGTGGAATCCTGCGCCTGCGTCTGGGGAGACGCGGCCTGTATCATTCCCTGGAACCTGTATCTGTTCTATGGGGACAGGAGTATTCTGGAGGACCAGTTCGAGAGCATGAGATTATGGGTGGATTACGTGTCAAAAGTGGATGGAGATAACCATGGCTGGAGACATGTGTTCCATTACGGGGACTGGCTGGCTCTGGACAATCCAAAGGGCGGCGCGGAGGAAGTCTTCGGGGCCACGGATGAGGAATTCATTGCCAATGTTTACTATGCTGCCAGCGCAGAGCTTGTGGCAAAAGCGGCAGCCGTGCTGGGCAGAAAGGAAGAGGAGGAGAAGTACAGAAGGCTGTCAGAAGAACAGTTTGCCGAGGTACGGCGGGAATATTACAGCGCTACGGGGCGTTGCTGTATCAAGACCCAGACGGCGCTGCTTCTTACCCTGAAATATCGGCTCTCAGATAATATCGAGTTGACAAAGCAGCAGCTGAACAAGCTTTTTGAGGACAGCGGGAACAAGCTGAAGACAGGCTTTGTGGGAACGCCCTTATTGTGTAATGTGTTGTCTGATTTCGGCATGGAAGAGTTGGCGTATACGCTGCTTCTAAACGAGGAGTATCCCGGATGGCTGAATGAGGTGAAACTGGGGGCGACCACTGTCTGGGAGCGCTGGAACAGCCTGTTGTCTGACGGAACCATCTCCGGCATCGGTATGAACAGCATGAATCATTATGCCTACGGTTCCGTGGTGGAGTGGATGTTCCGCCACAGCGCGGGCATTAACCCGGCAAACGATGTGCCGGGGTTTGTAAGGGTGGAGTTTGCACCGCTTCTGAACCGGGAGCTGGGAAGCATGGAGGCGGAGTATGATTCACCCTCCGGTGTTTACCGAAGCGCCTGGAGGTTTCAGGATGACACCCATGTGGAACTGTCGGTAACAGTTCCCTTCGGCTGCAGTGCAACCCTGAAACTCCCCATGGCGAGACAGCAGAATTATGAAGACAGATCCAATCCCCTGTTCGCCGATGTACAGGACGGCGTATGTCATCTGGGGCCCGGAACGTACTGTGTGGCCTATGAGACTGCACAGTAAGCGGGCATTATTCCTGCGGGCATTGAGCCAGGCCAGCTTGCTGCGGGGCATCTGACTACATTTCCTCCGGGCATTCCATTCCCAGAAGCCCGCAGGCGTCCCGTAGTACATTTTGTGTCAGGTCAACCAATGCCAGTCGAGCTTCTTTCACCTTTGGGTCAGCCTGCAGGATAGAGCAATCATGATAGAATTTGTTAAAGCGGCTTGACACTTTGATCAAAAAGCGGGCGATAACGCAGGGTTCATAACGTTCTGCCGCTTCCGTAACGGCAGAATGATACTCGCTTAGCGCTTTGACTAATTTATAGCTGCTGTCCTCTGTTAATATGCTGTAATCGATGTCACCCGAGATTGCGTCCTGCGCGCCTTTCCTCAAAATGCTTATTGCGCGCGCGTAGGTGTATGGCACATACG
>JAIDME010000153.1 GCA_029050705.1 Acetatifactor sp. | reverse complement strand
GAATTAAACTGTACACGGAAACCATTGTTCACCTGAACCTGCCCCTTGTCATCAACCCAGGGAACGCGGAACAACAGCTGCCTTTCCGGAGTAACCAGTCTCTCCAGCAGAGCATCTTTCCGATATTTCTCCTCATTTGCCTCGATTACTACACGCAAAGACTCCAGAACCTCCTTCACTGCCTGATGGAATTCCGGCTGTGCAGGGTTCTTGGCAACAACCAAGTCATAAACCTCATCAACATATGACATCTGCAATGTCCTCCTTCATATAATTTGCAAAAAATATTATAAACCATCCCTGTCCATTTCTCAATCGCTTTATCCCATTAAACTGTAAAAGTTTTATGTTATTTTTTTAGATATTTTGTACAAAAACCTTCACGCACATTCTAAAGATACTGCTTGAGCCGGGCCACGTTTTTCTCCTCACACTCTATCAGCTGCCTGGCCAGAGCCGTCGACCGCTCACCGGCATTCTCATTATGCCTCAGTGCTTTCTCCATCTCCAAAATTCCGTTTGTGCTGTTTTTTATCATCAGTTCCGCGATATGACCCGTGCTGGTATTGAGCAGAGTGTTATAGTGAAGTCCCGTTCGCAGCACGGCATCCGCCAGCGCACCGCTTCGATAATATTCCGCCTTACCGGCAACCAGCTGTTTTGATGCGGCATTGTGAATCTCCGAATACTTCAGGGTCTGCCTGGAAAGCTGCATTGCCAGCGCGTCATCATAGACCTTATCTGAGATAGTATCGATGGCTTTCATCGCTATTTCCGTATTTTTCTGTATTTCCCTATAAATCGCTATTTCCTGTGACGTCATTCTCTTCTCTCCCATAAATTCCTTTTCACACCCGTGTACAGTACCGCCGATACGCCCGTTTCACCGGCAAATTTACCGTGCGAAAAAAGGAAGCCTATACTTTTCAGTAAAAGACTTCCCTCTTTTTTCCTTTTTTATTCCCGGACAGACAATTTCTTACTGCTGTGTCACATAATCAGCCTTCACATATGCTACCTGGCCATTATAGTTCACTTTGCACCATCCGTTTTCATTGCCGAGCAGCTCAAGGGACGAACCTCCTGCAAGCACTCCCAGCCTCTCAGCGCTCTCATCTGCCGCCGCACGAACATTTATATTTGTGGTGGCAGTGACAGTGCCTATCACTTCCAGATTTGCTGCACTTTCCTCCATCTGAAGGTATTCCGACTTAATGTAGCCATCCTTTCCTTCATATACGATCTTCGTCCAGCCATTCAGCAGAACCTCCTGAACTTCAACCCTGGTGCCACGGGACACCTTGCCAAGCTTATCGGCCTGCTCACTGTCCGAGTTTCGCACATTAACGGTAGTTGTTGCGCTGGCATATCTCGGTCCGGTTTCCTCCGGAACCTGCCCTGTGGGAGTCTGCTCCTGCCCCTGGCCGCCATCCACCGGTTCTTCACCTCCCGGCTCCTGGGTTTCATCCGGCTGAATCCGGCTGGAAAGTATCTCTCCCACTCGCGTGGTACACTGTACATTTACCAGAGAAACATATTCCAAAACCACCGGATTCTGCTCAAGCAGTTCATTATACTCCGCATTCACCCGATTATTGAACTCCACCACGTCCAGCTGCCCGTTTGCTTTTACAATATATTCTTTCTCTTCCTCGGTAAAATTACTGCTGTCCTTAATATAGAGGCTGCCCTTCTCGTCAGTGCAGACAAACAGCGTCTCATAGGCAGGGAACCCGCCATGCTCTATAAGTATCATTCTGTAATACACATAAACTATCGCTGTTCCGTCCGAAGGCCCCTGCTTGGAATATATCTCAATATCCGAATATTTATCGATATATTTTGAAAGCTCACTGTAATACAGCACATCATTTTCACTGATTCCGTGACATATAGACTGAAGCGTATCAGAATCGCCTGTTCCGATGGCATTATAATATGTTTCCACCAACGTATAAATAGCGCCATCCTCGTTGGCAACCATGGGAACTTCCTCCGCCGAAGGCCTGCTGTCCCCTGTCTGATCCTCTGACGAATCTGACATAGCACCATTGGGACTGCCTTCCTGTACAGACGGCTGTCCATCAGCCTGAGTCTGCGCCTTCGCCTTGTTGGCATTCAGCGCAATGACTGCTGTGATCGCGCCCAAAACTATAACTAATACAGGGAAAACAATCTTGCAATTACCGATAATAATATCACGAATAGTCTTCCACTTATCCTTATGCATATTTACACCTTCCTCAAACACATAAAGCCGCATGCGGCTCTATGTTGCTGGAATTTCCGTGGATATGTTACAGTACAGGGTGATGTAAAATGCATCCGACAGGAATCGAACCTGCATTAAAGGCGTCGGAGGCCTTCGTTCTATCCGTTAGACTACGGATGCAAATGTTACAAAAATATTACATCACCCTGACTATAATATCATAAATTATGCTGTGTGTCTACCTTCAATTATTTAAATTTTATAAAATTATTTTAACAGTTTTTGTCATACGGTCATAATAATAGAGACTATCCGATAAAACCTCTTCCGCCGCCACATGCTGTCCGTTCACCTCGTGTATCATACTTTTCATTTCTTCAGGCACCTCTGTCCCCGTCTTTTCCAGAATCAGGATCTCATGGATAGAACTGGGAATGATATAGAAGCTGCTCTTTTTCAGTTCTCCGATCTTCTCCAGCATACCCGGATACAGGATACAGGCAGCACCATGGGTCCGCCTGACATTTGTCAGCACCGTCAACGGTATATCCGCATCCTGTCCTGCGGAAAAATCTTCATGAATTCCCAGCATTTCCTCCAGCACCTCCCGCATGGACGTAAGCCTGCCCGGGAACAGCCTGGGTGTGTTTTCCTGTGCCAGATTCATCAGATCTTTTATCCTTACATTCCAGTGCTCCATATGGGAATTATGTATCAGAATAGTTCCTTCCCCAAGCATACTGCCGCTGTAAGCATAGTAAAAGCAGACAACAAGATCCAAAAACTCCACATAAGGTATGTGACGCAGAAGTTCCTCGTTGCCCCGCCTGCCGATCAGACGATAGCAGATTCTGTCCCTGACTTTTTCAAAAGATTTGAAAAAGTTCATGTCAATGTTCTCCCTGGGAGTCTCCTCACGAAAAATTTCAAGAATTCTGTCCAGCACTTCTCTGAAGGTTACTCCGTCCTCATATGCCGCATGAAAACTCTCCAGATATATGGTCGGTGCCACATTACTTTCGGCCGGCAAGATCAACAGACCGTGAAGCAGTACACCATTATTCTTCCGTACCTCTTTCAGTTCTACCCGATAAGCTCCCCTGAACTCCTTCTCCACTGCTCTGCGCACTTTCTGCGCAAACTCGTTTATTTCCATACTTTTCCTCTTTCTGTGCCGTCATTTGATATATTAGATGCGTTTTCAGAAATTAAAAGAATGTTTTCCGCACATACGGCACCCTGCGCAAAAACAAAGAAAGACAACAGCGCTCCCAAAAGCGCCGCTGTCTTACAAGTCCGGCAGTATGAAAATAATGCAGTCAATTACACGCGAGACAGATATTCACCGGTTCTGGTGTCAATCTTAATCTTGTCTCCCTGATCAACGAACAGAGGAACGGCAACCTGTGCGCCGGTCTCCACGATTGCAGGTTTGTTAGCTCCGGTAGCAGTATCTCCCTTAAAGCCGGGCTCGGTCTCAATAATCTCCAGCTCCACAAACAGGGGCGGCTCCACAGAGAATACACTGCCGTTGTGGGAACAGATCTTACACATCTCGTTCTCTTTAACAAACTTCATCGCGTCGCCCACAGCATCTGCATTTAACGCGGTCTGTTCATAGTTCTCCGTATCCATAAAATAATACAGATCACCATCCTTGTACAGGTACTGCATGTCTTTTCTATCAATACGCGCCTGAGGGCACTTTTCAGTAGGACGGAAGGTCTTTTCCACAACACCGCCACTCTTGACATTTTTCAGCTTCGTTCTCACGAAAGCCGCACCCTTACCAGGCTTCACGTGCTGGAATTCAATAATCTGATACACATTGTTATCATACTCAATGGTAATACCATTTCTGAAATCACCTGCAGAAATCATATTATGTTCCTCCTAATCATGTTCACAAAATAATTCTTTATAAGTTTAATATAAATGCATACTAATTTCAACTGTTTTCGCAAATTTTTTTATTATTCGTGACAGTTCAGCCCTCACATGAACTGCCGCAATTATCTAAAATATAGTCTATGGCCTGCAAATATCCGTCCAGCCCCTTCCCGTAAATCTGCCGGTCACAGGCCGGAGCCGTCACGGAAATTTTTCTGAACTCCTCCCGCTTTGTAATATCGGAAATATGGATTTCCACCTTCGGCACCTGAATGCTGGCAAGTGCATCCCTAATGGCATAGCTGTAGTGTGTATATGCTCCGGGATTAATGACAATTCCCTCTGTCCCGTCAAAATACGCCTCTTGTATCCTGTCTATAATGGCCCCCTCATGATTACTCTGGAATACGGTAATCTCGCTCCCCGTCTCTTCGCCCTTTTTCTTAATCATGTCCATCAGATACCGGTAATCCTGAGTACCGTACACGCTCTTCTCCCTGATCCCCAGAAAATTGATATTGGGGCCGTTGATGACAAGCAGCTTCATTTTTTCCGTCTCCTCCACTATCCTTTTCAGAATACTTTCCATATCCAGCTTGTCCGCATCAATAATAACATCCGCGCAGGTTTCATAGGCTTCCCTGCGCTCCTCCATAAGCTGCCTGATCCTGCCCAGAGGATCCCCGCACTGCAGAAGCGGCCTTGTGGAATCATTTTTCAGCCTCTCATACACCGTTTCCGGCGAAACTCTGAGATAAACCACCTTACCGAGCCTCTTCAAAAGCCCGCGATTTTCCGTTCTCACCGGTGTGCCGCCGCCCACGGAGTAAATTCTGCTGCCGTTCTTTCCCGCCAGTTCGCCCAGCAGTTCCGTCTCCAGCTGCCTGAAATATTCCTCTCCGTCATCGGCAAAGATTTCATTGATGCTCCTGCCCTCCCGGCGCTCTATCAGTTTATCCGTATCCTCCACTGATACCTGCAGCCTGTAGGACAGCTTAACGCCCACCGAAGTCTTACCACTGCCCATAAACCCGATCAATACCAGGTTTTGTCCCTTTCTCATTCTCAGTCTCCTATGTTCATTGCCTGTTTCATCGCGCGGTAAGCGCACTCCTCCAGCTCTCCCGTCACCGTCCTGCCCACCCAGAGTTCATATGCGATGACACCCTGGTACAGAAGCATCTTCAGTCCGTTGTATGCCCTGCCCCCCGCATCTTCCGTCATCTGCATAAACCTGGTCTTTGCAGGATTAAATACCAGATCATATCCTGTATGTATCCTCTTATAAAAGTCCGACTCATCAATCACCGACTCATCCACCTTCGGAAACATCCCAACGTTGGTGGCCTGAATGGCAAGATAGCGTTCCTCTTTCGGCAGCTGTCTCCAGTCACCTGTATACATCGCTCCGGCAAGCTTTCTCCCCGCGCAGGAATTGACCTCGTCTGCAATTTTCCGGGCATTTTCCACAGTACGGTTCAGTATAATGATTTCCTCCGCCATTTCTGACAGCATCACAGCAACGGCTCTCGCCACTCCTCCGGCCCCCAGGATCAGCACCTTTTCTCCGGCAATCTTTACACCGTCAGACTCCAGTGCCCGAATCAGTCCCGGCATATCCGTATTATAGCCTTTGAAGCCGCCTTCTGCCCGCACAAGGGTATTTACTGCCCCGATTCTTTCCGCAAGAGGGTCTATTGCCTTTAAATACGGGATAACCTCGCTTTTATAGGGGACAGTGACATTACAGCCAAGCAGATTGAGCGCATAGGCCCCCTCCACCGCTTCCTTTACATGACCTGCCTGCACATGAAAGGGCACATAGACCAGATTCTGTCCCATGGCTTCCGCCAGTGTATTATGAATTGCCGGTGACATGGTATGCTCCACCGGGCTGCCGATCAGTCCGCAGGTGCGGGTATAACCATCAATGTTCACACCCTTTCCTCCTCTTCAATTCTCTGTGGTAAAAATACAGCACAATGCGCTCCAGCTTTCGCTTCAGCACAATCTGAATTTCTTCTTTCGGGTGGATGGGCCTGACAAGGTAAGTCACGATTCCCATCTTCTTAGCACCCCATATATCCGTAAACAGCTGGTCGCCCACAAAAACCGTATTCCCCGGCGATGTGCCCATGCGTTCCATGGCCTTTTCGTACCCTGCTCTTCCCGGCTTTCCCGCCCTAAATATATATTGGGATCCCACCGCATCGCAAAAGCTCTTCACCCTGGGCTCCTTATTGTTGGACAGCGCACAGGTCTCATATCCGATTTCACGAAGCCCGGCAAACAGCGACACTGCCCTGTCATCGGCAGGGGCTCCATGGGGCACCAGTGTATTGTCAATGTCAAAAATAATCCCTCTGTACCCCTGTCGGTACAATCCTTCATAATCTATATCGTAAGCGTTGTCCGCTTCGTTGTCCGGAAAAAAACGTCTCAGCATTCTACACTGTCCTTCCTATGGAACTGTTAAAAATAACATCCGCCCTCTCCTTAATCTTATATACGGTAAAATACTTTTCCTCCCATGGGATCCACTTGCCTAAGAATACAGAAAGCGAATCAACACCGTTCCGCTTCTTTATCCTGGCACGCTGATCCAGCGCTTTAATGTCAAAAAATATCCGTATATCCATGTAATCCCCGAATTTCGGATGACAGCTGTACGCCCCTTCCACGATACGCAGCGTACCGGCAGGCACAATCTGCCTTTCTCCGTATGTCATGCTTTTACAGTCAAAGCATGCATAATCAAAGCCGGCGGAAGATTTAAGCGCGGGCAATACCTCCTCCGCGAAGCGTTCATAATGCACATTGCCCCCCGCCTCATTCAGTCTTGCATCCGTTCTCATCTCCTCCGGCAGGAAAAAATCATCCATATGAATCAGACCTGCCCCGGTAAGCTCGGCAAGCCGTTCTGCAAACGTTGTTTTCCCTGCGGCACAGCGTCCGTCGATGGCTATGATCGTCACATCCTTCGACTGGCCGCTCAGCGCTGTCAGTACTTTTTCAATCCTGTCCTGCAATCTTCCTCATCACTTCCCTGTCTGCTCTGCATATATATTGCAATATATCTCCCTGCGCCTCTCGTCAAGTATGCGCTCTACCTTTGTCTTAACTTCTTCTATATGGAGCAGGCCGCAGACATAACCGCTGTATCTGCTGTCCTTCATACCTTCAAACTCCTCCAGAAGATGTCCCAGTGTCTTTCCCTGCCCGTAAGGTCTGCCGATATTGTCCGTGGCGGCATCTATACTGTCGGCAATACTGATAATATTCACAAAGGGCTGGTTCGCCGTATGCTTTCCCTTTGGGTAGCCGCCCTTTTCGTTATACCACAAATGATGAAACAGCGCACAGTCATGAACACATTCCACCTCCCGGCTCATCTTTCCCTGATAAATTTTTGAGAAATTGGCCGGATGCTCTTTGATGACCTCAAATTCGTCATCTGTCAGATTGCGGGATGAATTTGACACATAATCCAGGCAGAAATACTTCCCGATATCATGAAACAGGACGCTCTTTTCCATGAGTTTCATCATCTTATCCTTATACTCCTGACTGTTCTCCCATTCATATCCCCCCACACCGTCCACATAGTGGGGGTCATGCTCCAGTATGTATGACAAAAGCACACAACTGATCTCCTTAACCATCATGGTATGGACATACAGCGCCTTATTGGCATATATGGTGGCACTTAACACCGTATTTTGAAAGGAATCAAAGTCCACGATAGCGGAGGCGGAATTTATCAGCATCAGAACACAATAGTTCGTCTGGTAACTGCCCAGATAGCGCTCCATGTCCTTCGCCTTTCCCAGAACGCGCTCCACAATCTCCATGGTCTTTTTCAGAATATACTCTTCCTCATACCGGCTGCACTTGCACAGATAATCCAGATAGTATGAACTGGCCGTAAACAACGCAGAGCACTGCTCCATGGCACTATACTCCTCACGAGGCTCAATGTATTCCTCCAGCCGCTCCAACAATTCTTCCAGCGTAATCCGTCCAAGATGGTAGTCTGCCTCTACACAGTAAAGCCACGCAACAACCTTGTCGTAAATGGCCTTCTTCTGCTCCTCCGATTCAAGAACCGCCCGCAGGTCATCCACAAGCTCCGCAATATAGGGCGCTTCCTTCTCAGGATCGATCAGCGGCTCCTCCATCACTTTTCCGCTCTTTTTTGCATACTCCGCCCTGCGGCATGCCTCCAGGGTAAATCCCAGCGTGTTCTCCTTGCAGCTGACAAACTGGCTCCACATAAAGTCCTCGCCCTTTTTCCGACGGATCTCTTCAAAACGGGGCTTTATTTCCTTGTATTTTTTCAATCCAAAGGTCATGTCTCCCCGGTTGATCACACTGAAAAAGTAACAGTTGACAAGAGCAGACTGCGCCCTCTCGGAAAGATTGTCAAATCTATCCAGATATTGCTCCGCCATCAGCGGATACATACTGCCCTCGTAGTCATCCAAATGCTCCTTCATGATAATGTCGAGAACAGCACAGCGCTCCAGCGTTGTAATAATCCGCTCCAGGTCTTCCGTCCTTTGGTAATACTGCAAAAGCAGTTTGGAGACGCGAAACGCAATGGGCGCATCAATGCACGCCCCGCTTTTTTCCATGAGTACATTCATAAAGTCCTGAAGCATTTTCTCCGCCTCTGCGTCCATACACTCCGGGTTCTTTTCATATTTTGTAATATACTCCTTTATAATCTCATTATTCTCTGTCTGGATTTTCTTTTTCTCCTTGGAAACCTCTATCAGTCTGTCAATGATACCCTCTTTAGTCGCGTTCCCGTCAAAGGTCAGATTATCCACCTCATTATAACGTTTCAATAATCCACTGTAATCCCTGTAATCCACTCGGCCCCACTCCATCCATTGTAAAATCAGTCCACCTGTGCGGTTGCAATCCGATGGTTTGCCTGCATGCAGTTTACTGCAATGCAGGTGAGCCATTGGATTAGCACAGATGGAAATCACTTTGCCCGGCACGGTGTACACTGTGTCGTGGGCGGAATACTTATGTTTATTTTACCATCCGGCGAAAACAGGGTCAACCCTTTTTGAGAACAGGCAGACCGCTGAGATACCAGGACGGTACGGGATTTTTCATATTATCATACCAGACAAGAACCTCACGAGCCTGGTTCAGCATTGTATCCACCTCATCCCGGCCAAACGGGATTGCCCAATATACAGAAGATAGCGTATTACTTGAAATATAAAGGGCCAGCAGTTTCCAGAACTTCAGCGGAACCTCTCCGTCAAAATAACCGTTCACCATACCGGAAGCAAAGAGCGGAGACTTCTGAGCGCACCAGACAATACGATTGAATTCCTCCCAGGGGTCGCCGTAATCATTGCGGTTGAAATCTATAATATGAAGCTGCCCGACGTGGTCGATCATCATATTTCCGATGTGATAATCACCGTGCTGGTATACCTGCGGTCTGTTCTTCAGCAGGCGCCGGTTTTCGTTAATATAGTCAATAAACGCCTGTCCGTTCTCATATTTCACAGGGCACTCTCCATACTGCTTAATTTTGCGGTCCATCTTCCGGTTAAACCGAGTCTCCCAGTCTTCCTGTGCCGCAGGCGCCGGTATGGAATGAATCTTCTGAAGAATACGTCCCGCCTCAAGTCCATACTC